>DAINPC010000250.1:0-3479 GCA_036743695.1 Solirubrobacteraceae bacterium
CCGTCGATGCGCCGGCGCAGGGGGCCGCCGCGCTCGGGCAGCGCGCGGAAGCGCACGGGCGCGGTACCAGGCCGGCGCCCGACGAACAGGCCACCGGTATCAGATGGATCGCTGCGCATGCGTCCTATGTTCGCAGCTGAACGGCCGGTTGAACGTCAGCCGGCATACAGCGCGTCGAACAGGTCCACGTATTTCTCGTTGACCACGTTGCGCTTGACCTTCAGCGTGGGCGTCAGCTCGCCAGTGGGCTGGGAGAGGTCGTGGTCGAGGATGGCGAACTTCTTGACCTGCTCCACCTGCGCGTATTTGGCGTTGGCGCGGTCTATCTCCTGCTGGATCAGCGCGTGGATGGCGGGGTCGCGCGACAGCGAGGGGATGTCCTCGGGGAGGCCGTGCTCGCGGGCGTAGGCCGGGATCTCCTCCTCGTCCAGGGTGATCAGCACCACGGGATATGGGCGCTGGTCGCCGTGCATGACAGCCTGGGAGATCCAGCGGCACTGCTTGAGGTCGTTCTCGATGTTGGCCGGCGTGAGGTTCTTGCCGCCGGCGGTGATGATGATGTCCTTCTTGCGCCCGGTGATCGACAGGTAGCCGTCCGGGTCGATCGAGCCGAGGTCGCCCGTGTGCAGCCAGCCATCCGCCACGGCGCCGAAGCTCGCGGAGGAGGCCTGGTTGTGGTAGCCCTGGAAGATGTTTGCGCCCTTGATCAGGATCTCGCCGTCGTCGGCGATCTTGATCTGGACGCCCGGCAGCGCCCGCCCGACGGTGCCGAAGCGATGGTTCTCGATCGTGGAGAACGTCGCCGCGGTGGCCGTCTCGGTCATGCCGTAGCCCTCCAGCACGGGCACGCCGCAGGCGAGGAAGAATTCGAGGATCTCGCGGGCGATGGGAGCGGCGCCGCTGGTGGCCTGGCGCACGCTCCCGCCGAAGATGGCGCGCACGTTTTTGAACAGCTCCTCGTCCGCCTTCTCAAACGGCGCCCTGAGCTCCTCGGGGATCGCTTCGCCGCGCATCATCATGTTGCGCACCTTGACGCCCAGGTCGACGGCTTCCTGCGCCTGGCGTTGCTCCTCGGCGGGTTTGGCCTCGATGGCGCCGTGGGCGAGCGTGTAGATCTTCTCGAACACCCGCGGCACTGACGGCAGGTAGGTGGGCTTGACCTCCATCAGCTCGGGCACGATCTGCTTTGTGTCGCCGCCGAAGTAGACGAGCGTGCTGCCCAGATCGAAGGTGGCGAGCTGGATCAGCAGCGCGTAGGAGTGGGCCAGCGGAAGGTACAGGTAGACCACCTCGTCGTCGTGGATCCCGCCGGCCGTCCTGAGCATCTCGATCATTGCGCTGTAGTTGCCGTGCGTCAGCACGCAGCCCTTGGGCGGTCCGGTGGTGCCGGAGGTGTAGATGAACGTGAACGGGTCCTCCATGCGCACCGCAGCGCTGCGCGCCTCGAGCTCCGCGGCGGAGCGCCCGCGACCGCGCTCGCGCACCTCCTCCACGGTGATGGCGCCAAGGGGGCGCTCGGCGGCGCCGGCGTCGGCGCCCGCGGACTCGCCCGCCGGGGGATCCATGACGATGACCGTGCGCACGTTGGGGATCTGCTCGCGGATGGCCACGATCTTGGCCAGCTGCTCGTCGTCCTCGCACACGATCGCGCAGGCGCCGGAGTCGGAGATGACCCACAGGCACTCCTCGGGGGAGTTGGTCTGATAGATGGGCACCACGACCGCGCCGGCGGAGGTGGCGGCCAGGTCCACGTAGGACCAGTCGGGACGGGTGTTGGCCAGGATGCACACGCGCTCGCCCGGCTGGATGCCGAGCTCGATCAGGCCGACGCCGATCTCCTGGACGATGTCCGCCACCTGCGCGTAGGACACGTCGTGCCATGCGCCGTCGCGCTTGTAGCGGACGGCCGCGTGCTCGGCGTGCTCAGCGGCCGAGCGCGGGATCAGGCCGGCGATCGTGTGCGACCCCGTTATCGACGCCGTGGCAGTGGCCTCCATCAGAGCTCCCTCCTCGAGAATCAGGCGAATTGGTCTGTGATGTTAGACCCTGGCGAACCGTTTGGTGATTGAGATCACACGGGGTTGGGCACGTCGAGGAAGACGTGACGAAGGCCGAACAGCTCCGCCAGGTGCTCGCCCAGGCGCCTGACGCCGAACGTCTCGGTGGCGTAGTGCCCGGCGGCGATCAGGTGCAGCCCGGACTCGCGCGCCTGCGCCATCGAGCGCTCGGGCACTTCACCCGTGATCAGCACGTCCGCGCCCGCGAGCACGGCTTCATCGATGTAGTCGGCGCCCGCACCGGAGACGATCGCCACGCGGCGCACCCGCGGTGGGCCCGCGTCGAACACCAGCGGCTGGCGGGCGGTGATGGTGTGCACGCGTGCGAACAGCTCGGCAGCGGCCATGCCCTCGCTGGGAAGGGTTGCCAGGAAGCCGATGGGCTGCCCGCGGTGCAGGGCGAACGGGTCGATGCGCTCGGCGCCCAGCGCGCGGGCGAGCAGCGCGTTGTTGCCGACCTCTGGATGGGCGTCCAGCGGCAGGTGGTAGGCGGCCAGGGCCATGTTCGCGTCGAACAGCAGCTGCAGGCGGCGCCTGAGCACGGCGTCGATGGCGGCGACCCCTGCGCCCCAGAACAGCCCGTGGTGGACGATCACCAGCTCCACGCGCTCGGCGGCCGCCAGCTCGAACAGCTGGGCATGAGCGGAGACGCCCGTGGCGATCGTGGCGACCCTGGCCGGTCCGGGCACCTGCAGGCCGTTGACGCAGTAGTCCTCAAAGCGCCCCGCATCAAGCAGGCGGTCCACCTCCGCCAGGACCTCGCTGATTGCTGCGGGCATCCGGCGAAGATAGCGCCAGCGGCGGTGTGGGATACTCCTACGGGACATCGGGGCGTGGCGCAGCCTGGTAGCGCGCACCGTTCGGGTCGGTGAGGTCCCCGGTTCGAATCCGGGCGCCCCGATAAAAGCCCTGTAAATGCAGGGTTTTTGTTGGCTCGAAGTGGCCAACGGATCTTACCGACGAAAGCCGGATGGCACCTCCAGTACGAGGTCGGCTTTACGAGGAAGCTCCGGACGACCGCGAGCGGTCTCACGCGGCATCCAACAGACGCCTCCGTCGCCATGGCGAAGCAGAAGTCTGCCGGGCGGACACCGAGACGACTGCTGCGAGGCGCAACCAGGCGTCTGGGTGGCGTCGGCGCTGGCACCTCCCTGTCGTCCCTTGCGCTAGTGGGCCGCGGCGCCGCCGAGAGCGGCGCTTGGCCGCGAATGCGAAAGAGGGGAGGTCGGGTCCAGCCTGAGCCGGTGCGTGGGCTGTTCGTCGGCGGTTGAGCAAGCGACGTCATGGCCTGCTGATGCGCGTGATCGCGGCGAACGGGCTCAACGTACAACGCACTCGTCTGCGAGCCTGCTCCCGTCGCTTCTCGTGGGTTTCCCGGCTACTTCTTCAGTAGCGGCTACGGATGACCGTGCCCGCGGTTCG
>DAINPC010000251.1:0-3466 GCA_036743695.1 Solirubrobacteraceae bacterium
CGATCGCCGCCTGGAAGAAGAACTTGCGCCCGTACTGGTCGCCGAGCTTGCCCCAGAGCGGTGTCGAGACGGTCGCGGCGAGCAGATACGCGACGACGATCCAGGCGAGGTGCGACGCACCACGGAGGTCGGCGACGATCGTTGGCAGCGCGGTCGAGACGATCGTCTGATCGAGAGCCGCCAAGAACATCCCGAGCATCAACGCGCCGATGATGATCAGCACACGGCGGTGGCTGAGAGTGGGGATGTCGAGCTCCTCCGATAGTTCGGTCGACGCCTCGGTCATCGCTTCTCGCTGGTCTCGCTCATATCCCCGGATCTTCGACGTCGCACGGTGATGATCCGTGCGCCTCGTCCGAACCGGCGTGGACGACAAACGTTCTGGAGCAGAACTACGCTGACTGTAGAACAGGTCGCTCATGCGGCTGTTCCATTTGTTGTCGTTGACGACGATCGACGGCATTCTTCGCCACTGCCGTTCGGGCCTCTCTTCTCGTAGGACGCATGGCGGCTCATCCTCACCTTCTTCGCCGAGCACTTCACTGACTCCCGCAGCGGGAGTGCGAGACCTTGCGCCCGAGAGGTGGTGTCGCTCCGCGCGAGAAGGAGGCGTCTCGAACCCTCGTGACGAGATGTCCGCTACGGACGCACTCCGGTCGTGAAGAGCGGCGGAGCAAGCGCTCCCGCTTCGCCGGCACAAGCGGGCGTGTTCCGATGCTCGGTCGGTGCTGTCGGAAGTCGTCCCGAGCGGGCGTCCGCTGCCGGTCGTCCACGCGCTCGCAATCACGCCGGAGCGGCACTCTGGGCTCGTTCCCGAACGCGCCAAACCTCGGTCCATCTCGGCGGTAGCGATTGCTTCAATCGAGCGACTGCCTGCCTGGCTGTGTCGTGGCATCCTTCGCGTTGTGCGTGGACGAGCGTTTCCGAGATCAGGGCGCGCTTGTTGGCGGCGATGCGGGAGTACGAGGATTTGACCTTGCTGCGGCCAGCGGTGCTGCCAGTCCTGGGAACTGTCTGATGTCGACACGGGTGGCGCTAACCGCGCGGCTTGGTGGGTGTCTGATGGTCGGCCTTGTCGGCTGCGGAGGCACCAGTAGTCACACTGCCGGCTCGACACCTTTATCCCGGCCCGCTTGCCCCAGCCCACATGCGCGGCCGGTCGCAGCCCCCGTGGCCGCAGCCGAGCCAGAGCTTGTCCAGCATCTGGGGATCTTGCGACGCGCGCAGCGTGCGAGCGACCTCGCTATTCAGCTCAAGCGCCGCCTCTTCTCATCCCGCAACCTCGCTTTCAGCCTGGATCACGTCGCGCTGCGAGGCATCCGCTATCTCGGACGGGCGCCGAGCGGCGTCTCCTTCTACCTGGTGCCGGCCACGATTCGCGTCCCGGAATTTGTCTGTCATCCGCCGCAGGGGCCTCTTACGCCGGCGCAGCGAGCGCGGCTGCGCCAATCCAGCGAACAGGCCCTGCTGCGCACCCATAGCTTCGGCCTAGCCCTCGCGCCCGTCCCAGCACTGGGTGAGCTAGCCGGAGCGATCTACAGCGCGGGCGCGCTGTACGCGGATGTCAGCGCCAACCGCTTGATAGCCGCCTTCAATGAGCCGGGGAACCACGCGATCACGCTCGCGGGAGTCGTCCCCGACGGAGTGAGTGCGGTCCGCGTAACTTACGCCAGCGCGGTACGGACGGTCCGCATTGCCGCGGGTAGCAACTTCTGGGCGACGGTGATGCCAACGCTGCTACCTGGTCTGTCCGCTGAGCCGTATCGCTTCGTGTGGCTCGCCAGCGACGGCCAAGTACGCGGCCGGTACACCGGCATCAACGAGACCAGCTACTGATCTGAAGGACCACGCTGGAGCAGACCACTCTGGAGCAGAAGCCGGCAAAACTCATTCGTGGTCCAGGTGATGAGCGGCTGACGGACCTGCGGAACGACGCCATCCGCTTTCATCGCGCAGCGATAGTGCGGGCACCGTGCCTGCTCGCTATCGCTCAGGACGACTTGCGATCGCACCGACGGCGGGTGGGCACACGCCCGCCTACGCTGGGTGAAGCAGGCGTGATCAGGTCGTCAGCGCCTGCTCGCGTCGCGACGCGATAGTCAGCGGATGCAGCGAGAGGCGCCGCGGGGCGTTGGCGAGATCGCCGGCTCTGTGCGGCGACTTGAGTCGCTCCCTGGGCGCCGGGCCGCGCGCGCGTCAACCGGTGCTGTAGCGTCCTCGTGCGGCATGCCTTCAGTCGCGGTCGTCACCGACACTACGCACTACATCCCGCGCGAGCTCGCGGACAGCCTGGCAATCCACCAGGTCAGCCTGTACGTCAACTGGGAGGGCGGATCCGAGCACGAGCTGCAGATGGACGGCTTCGATGGCTTCTACGAGCGCCTGCGCACCGATCCGGTGCTGCCGAGCACCTCGCAGCCCTCGATCGGCGACTTCCTTGCCGTATGGGAGCCACTGATCGAGGCTGGTCAGGACATCGTGTCCGTGCACCTGTCCGGTGGCATCTCCGGCACCTGCGAGGCAGCCCGTCAAGCGCACGGGCTGCTCGGAGAGCGCGGCCTCGGTGACCGCGTCGAGGTGATCGACAGCGAGACCGTCTGTGCAGGGTTGGGCCTGCTGGTGCTCGCCGCTTGCGCTGCCGCACGGAAAGGCGCCGACCAGGATGCCGTCGCGGCCCGCGTGCACAACGCACGCGCCGCGCTGAAGATCTGGTTCTGCCTGGATACACTCGAGTACGTGCGCCGCGGCGGGCGCATCGGCAAAGCCCAGGCCTGGCTCGGCAGCACGCTGAAGATCAAGCCGATCCTGTCGCTGCAGTATGAAGTCACGCCCGTCGAGCGCGTGCGCACCGCGAGACGCGCATTCGAACGTATGGTCCAGTACATGCACGAGCTCCACGACAACGGAGCCGATGGCTGGGTCGTCCAGCACATCCAGGCCCACGAGCAGTCCCAGCGCTTGGTGCAGCGCGGGCGCGAGATCTTTGGCTCCGAGCCGGTCTTCGTCTCCGAGGTCGGACCGGTGATCGGCACCTACGGAGGCCCGGGCATGATCGGCGTCGCCGGTATACCCCGCTCGCTGCTGAGGTGAGGAGCCTCCAGCCACTTGGCCGGACGGGTCTCTATTGAGGAGGTGCTCAAGCACTGGGAGGTCGAGCACGCGCTGCGTGAGTTTGCTGTCTCCGTGAAGGCCCTGATCGAGACCCAGGCCAGTGAGCACCCGCGCCGCTGCATCACCGCACCCTGACCGCCACCCGCGGTGCGCCTATGCCCTGGCCACGCGAGGCCAGCGGACGGACGTGCGTCTTTCGCGTGACTGCGAACGTCGACGGCCAGCGGCATACGCCCGCGTGGGACGTGGCCCGAGCGTGCGAGCCGAATTGACGCCCACGCTCGGTCCTAGCGAGCGAGACCGCCCGCGGCGTCAGCCGCAGACCCCCTTTGCAGCGAAAACAGGAGTCCCAACC
>DAINPC010000252.1:0-3466 GCA_036743695.1 Solirubrobacteraceae bacterium
GGTGCGGTCGATCGCCTCGCTCGGGGTGAGCAGGTCGAGCAGCAGGGTCGCGAAGCCGGCGCCGTTCAACGCCTGCGCGACCGCGCGGTTGCGTGGGCTGCGGCGGCTGGAGCCACTGCCGTGGGCGAACGCGACGATACCCTGCGCCCGCGACGGTACAGCCAGCTCGCCGTCCAGCGACAGCTGTGAGCCGACCGGGATGTTGACCTGATGTATCACCGGAGCCTCGCGATGATGCGCGCGTCAATCCTCAATGTCGGACGGCGGGTGCTCATGCTCGACGAGCAACGCGGCGACCTCTTCGTCGCTGGTCGGGCGGAAGTCCTCATACCAATACCCGACGGCCCATAGGTCGGTTGGCGCCTCGACGCACACGACCTCATCCGCCTCGGCACGCAGCACGGCGAGCGACTCGGGCGCCCCGACCGGTACGGCGAGGATCACGCGGGCGGCGCCGCGCTTGCGCAATGAGCGCACGGCGGCGAGCGCTGTGCTGCCGGTCGCAAGCCCGTCGTCGACGAGGATCACCGTGCGCCCGGTGAGCTCGGCGGGCTCACGTGCGCCGCGGTAGCGGCGCACGCGCTCTCCGAGCTCGCGGTCGACCCGCGCCATGAGCGTTTCGAGCTCGGCGTCGGAGAGGCCGAGCGAGCGCACGATCTGCTCGCTGAGCACGTGCACGCCACCCTCGGCGAGCGCTCCGATCGCAAACTCCGAGTTCTGCGGTGCGCCGATCTTGCGCACGACCGCGACATCGAGCGGCGCGCCCAGCGCGGTCGCCACCTCGGCGGCGACCGGCACCCCTCCGCGCGGGATGCCGACGACGAGCGGGCGCTCGCCGCGCAGGTGCTCCAGCAGCGCTGCGAGCCTTCGTCCGGCGTCATGACGATCCTGGAAGCGGACCGCGCTGGGCACGAACACCGGCGGATCCTGGAGCGAGCTGACGGCGCCCGTCAGACGTTTGCGTGCCTCCTCGCTCATCACACCGCCGCCCGCGGGAGTCGCTGCATGTACCGCGTGGTTGTCTCATGCACTGCGGGCCTGTGGCCCCGTATCGGCCGGATCGTGATTGTGGAGCATCGGGAGCACTCCGTCTTCTCGTCCTCGGCCCGCTGCAGGACAGGAGCGACCGCGCGCACAATCTCCCGTATGGGCGCATGCTCGAGGTCGAGCGCCACGAGTCCGGCGAGCTGCTCGCGCAGATCGCTGTGAAGTGCGGTCTCGATCGGTGGCCACAGCTCATTCGGAGTCGCAACCACCAGATGGTCGAACGCGCGACGTCGATGGGCCCGCATGAGCAACGCCGAGAGATGTCGCGCATGCTCAACCATGTGCTCCTCGGTTGGACGCTGAGAGCCGAGCTGCGACCAGTCGCCTGACGCCTGCCTGCGGTGGTGTCCGTCGTGCACTGCCGCGAACTCGACGAGCATTCTCGGACTGCCGCGAAACATGCGCGCGCTGCGCCGGCCGATGACCGCGACGCCACAGTCTCCGGAGGTGAGCATGGCGGCCAGCGGCTCCAGCCATGGGAGCGTGTCGATGACTGCCATCGCTTCGACGTGGCTGGGCAGAGGGACCGTCTCGAAGACGGACCCGTCGGCGGATGAGAACAGAGCGAGGCTCCGCGCGCCATATGCGAGGCCCCCCATGGAGAGCAACGTGTCGCGTACTCGATTCACGTTGGCCTCCCCTGCCCCCCGCCCGACGCGGGCCATCAGCGCGTGCAGCTGTTCCTCTCCCGTGGCCGGCGTCGGGTGCCCCACGGAGTCCGCATCGAGATAGACGCTCAGAACAGGATGCCCGGAGGTGTCGAGCTCCCGCAGCCTTCGGAGCGTTCCGCTCCCCACGACCGGCGGCGCCATCAGATGTGGCTCCCGTCCACTGGATACTCGCCCACAAGACAGCCGATGGTGGCCGTGGGCACGTCGTAAGCGATATCGATCTCCGAAGGGATACAACGCATGTTGCGAGGACCCTACGCTTCGCATGCGTGGGCGCATCGGCGTTCACTACGGTCGCCGAGACGGGTCTTCTACCGACTTGCCGGCGTCGAGCCGCGGGGGGGCTGAGGTGCAGACAGCCTGCCGTGCGCTACGTAGTCTTCCCCATCAAGAGCCGTTGCTCATGCGGATGCGCCGAGAACGCGTGGCACTGAGCATGGCAGACGATGCCGCTCGCTCCCTTTCGCGCTTCTTCCGGCCCCACAGCCACTGCCGAGAGATTTGCCCCTGACAGCTACGTCACGGATGGCCAGCGACTCTTCCGTGTCGTATCGGCCTACGGCGAGCAGCGCAGGTTCGCATCGCTCGAGGACTGCCTGACGCTTGAGGTTCACGCATACGCACCGGGCGAGCTCGGCGCGATGAAGCTGCGATCGGTCAACGCCACGGCCCGACGATGACGAGGATCATCGCGCGTGGGGAGCCACATCGGTCGGTGATGGCATGAACAGAACCAGCTCCATCAGCGAAGCCCTCAGCCGCCTGCGCGGACTGGAGACGAACGGCCACGACGTGCTCAGTCTCTATCTGAGCCTCGACCCCTCCGAGTTTCCGAACCTGCGCGAACGCCACATGGAGGTCGACGCCTTGCTCGCGAATGCCGAGCGTGGCCACCTCAGCGACGCACAGGGCTCACATGCGGACCGGATGGCGCTGCGCGAGGACATCGAGCGGGTGAGGGAGTTCTTCACAGACGACGAGTTGGCGGCTCCCTCCGCTCATGGGCTCGCGGTCTTCTGTTCGATGCCGGCGGACATCTTCGAGGTTGTCAGCCTGCCGCGCCCTGTGGACGCTGCGGTAGTGGTAGACGCGCGTCCTTTCATCGAGCCGCTCGTTGAGCTCACCGCGCCCGAGCGCTGGTGCGCGTTGCTGATCAGCCGTCGTGCAAGTCGCATCCTGTGTGGTACGCGTGATCGCCTGGTCGAGGTCGAAAGCGTCCTCGACGATGTCCACCGTCGCCACGCGCAGGGCGGCTGGTCGCAGACTCGATACCAGCGTGGGATCGAGAACGAGGTCGACCAGCACATACGGACCGCCTGCTCGGCCCTGCTCGAGCAATTCAAGCGGCGCAGCTTCGACCGGCTGCTCATCGCCAGCCCAGACGAGCTGCGCCACCGCGTCGAGCACGAGCTCGACCCCAACCTCAGCCGGCGACTGGCCGGCCACTTCGAGATCGACGTCGAGCGCGCAACGCCCGACGAGGTCCGTCGTCGCGCTGCGCCACCGATCGAAGCCGACGAGCTTCGCCGCGAGCACGAGGCGCTCGAGCGTCTCAGTGAGGGTCTCGCGCCAGGCGGCCATGCCGCCACCGGTCTCGACGAGGTGCTCAATCTGCTGGACGAGCGTCGCGTGCAGACGCTCCTGCTCGCGCCCGGGTTCGCGGTGCCGGGATTCGTATGCCCGGCTTGCGGTCGACTTGCCGCTGGCGGCGCACAATGCCCGGCCGATGGCACCACGCCCGAGCCGCG
>DAINPC010000253.1:0-3402 GCA_036743695.1 Solirubrobacteraceae bacterium
CGATGTCGGGCAGCTCCTGGAGGCTGCGCAGCCCGAACAGCTTCAGGAACTGGGTGGTGGTGCGGTACAGGACGGCCCCGAACTGGGAGCTGCCCGCCTCTTCGATCAGGCCGCGCTCCAGCAGCGTGGCGCTCGCGGAGTCGGCGCTGACGCCACGTATGCGGGTGATCTCCGGGCGGGAGATCGGCTGCAGGTAGGCGACGATGGCAAGCGTCTCGGCCTGGGCGGGGGTCAGTGTGGCGCTCCGCGGACGGCTGAGCAGCCGCCTGGCCGCGTCCTCGCTGGAGGGGTCGCTGGCCAGCGTCCAGCCGCCGCCCAGCTCGCGCAGCCGCACGCCGCGCCGTCCGGGGGCGTACTCCTCGCCCAGCACGGCCAGCGCGGCGAGCACGGCGCCCTCGCCGGCCTGGGTGGCGTCGGCCAGCTCGGCCGGGCTGAGCGGGTCGCTGGAGAGGAACAGCAGCGCCTCGACGGTGCGCGCCAGCGACGGCAGCTCTTGCTCGCCGGCCGGCTCCTGGTCTTCGGCGGGAGCGCTCACCCCACCGATCCTCCGGAGCCTCCCGCGGCCAGCGCGAGCGGCTGCGCGGGCGCGCGGCGGGCGAGGCTGCTGACGGCGATCTCGCCGAAGCTCTCCCGCTGCTCCCAGCCGGCCTCGCCGCGTTTGTACAGCTCCAGCAGCGCGAACAGCGTGACGGCCACGGTCATGCGGTCAGCGCCGCGCACGGCCTCATCGAAGCTGAAGCTGCCGCGCGCCAGCAGGCCGCGCAGGTGCTCCAGCCGCTCGGCCACGGACACCCTGGGCGTGGCGATGTGGCGCAGGTTGATGGACGGCGGCACGCTCAGCAGCCGTCCGATCGCCTCGCCCAGCAGCTCCGGGCTCTGGGAGCCCTCGGCGGGCTCAAGCACGGTGCGCCGCAGGTGTGCGGGAAGCGGGGCGGCGCGAAAGCGTACGCCGTGCTCGCCCGCCAGCAGCTCCCCGAGATGGGCGGCGGCGGCCCGGTAGCGGCGCGCGTCGAGCATCCGCGCGAGCAGCTCCTCGGCGGCCTGCTCGGGCTCGATGTCGAGCAGCTGCTCCTCTTCGCCGCTGAGCATCAGACGCGACTTCAGCTCCAGCAGCGCGGCGATCAGCACGATGAACTCGGTGGCCGTCTCGAGGTCCAGCTCGCCGCGCTGCTCGAGGTGGTCGAGGTATGCGAGCACCACTTCGGCCAGCTGCAGCTCCAGCAGATCGACCTCTTCGCGCAGCACCAGCGTGAGCAGCAGGTCGAACGGCCCGCTGAAGACATCCAGGTCGAGCTGCAGCGCGGCCAGGCTCACGGCTCCACCGGGGCGGTGCTTCTCGGCGCGCGGCTCATGCGCCCACGGTATCGAGCGGCCCCGACGGGCTGGCGGCGCTCACCGGCTGCTCCCGCCAACGCCCATCCGCGCGCGCACGCCGGCGAGCGTGGCGGAGGCGATCGCCCGCGCGCGCGCGGCGCCGTCGACGAGGATCGACTCGAGCGCGTCCTGATCGGCGCGCAGCGCCTGGTAGCGCTCGCGCACGGGCGCCAGGTACTCGACGACGGCGGCGGCCACGGCGCCCTTCAGCTCGCCGTAGCGCGCCTGCGCGAACTCCGCCTCGATCGCCGTGGTCTCCAGGCCGCGGACGGCGGCCAGGATCTCGATCAGGTTGCTCACCCCCGGCTTCTCCGGGTCGCCGCGGACCTCGCTGCCGGAGTCCGTTACGGCGCTCTTCAGCTTCTTCTCGATCGCCTTGGGCTCGTCGAGCACGTACACGGTGCCCTGCTCGCTTCCCCCGGTGGTGGACATCTTGCTGGTGGGATCCTGGAGGTCCATGATCCGCGCTCCCACCGCGGGGATGCGGTGCTCGGGCACCACCAGCACCTCCTCGCCGTCGCCGAAGCGCGCGTTGAAGCGCCGCGCCACGTCGCGCATCAGCTCCAGGTGCTCGCGCTGGTCCTCGCCGACGGGGACCTCATCGGCGCGGTAGGCCAGCACGTCGGCGGCCTGCAGCACCGGGTAGAGCAGCAGGCCGGCGGAGACCAGCTCGCGCTGGGCGAGAGACTTGTCGCGGAACTGGTGCATCCGCTGCAGGCGCCCGAGCTCGGTGACGCTGCACAGCAGCCACGTCAGCTCGGTGTGCTCGGGCACGTCGCTCTGGCGAAACAGGATGCAGCGCTGAGGGTCCAGGCCGGCGGCGAGCAGGATGGCGGTGGTGTCATACACGCGCTCGCGCAGCTCGGCGGGGTCGTAGGCGACGGTGGTGGCGTGCAGGTCCACGATGCAGAAGATGCCCTCGCCGCGCTCCTGGCTCGAGACGTACTGGGCGATCGCGCCGATGTAGTTGCCGAGATGCTTGCGCCCGGTCGGCTGGATGCCGGAGAAGACTCGCACCGGAGCTCTGCCGCCGGGGCGCCTAGCGCCGCCGCAGCGCCGGGTCGGTGAGCCAGGGCGCGTCCCAGCCGGTGTCGTTCTGGTTCACGTTCACCCCTGGCGGGACGACCTCGTCGATCCGGTCGAGCACCTCCGCGCTCAGCGTCCGCTCCAGTGCCGGCAGTTGGCTCTCGAGCTGCTCCATGGTGCGTGGGCCGATGATCGCCGCGGTCACCGCGGGATGGCTCGTGACGAACGCGAGCGCCATCTCGATCAGCGACATCCCCGCCTCTTCGGCGACTGCGCCGAGAGCGTCCGCAGCGTCGAGCTTGGCCTGGTTGGCCGGAAGCGCCATGTCGTAGCGCTGCGGGAGCATCTGCGCACGCCGGCTCGCGCCGGGCGAGTCGCCTCCCTTGCGGTACCTGCCCGAGAGCCACCCGCCGGCGAGCGGGCTCCACGGGATCACGCCGATCGAGTACTTCTCGCAGACGGGCAGGACGTCGGCCTCGACCCGGCGGATGAGCATCGAGTAGGGCGGCTGCTCGCAGACGAAGCGCTCGCGCCCGCGCCTCTGCGCGACCCACTGCGCCTCCACGATCTGATGGGCGGGGAAGGTCGAGCTGCCGATGTAGCGGACCTTTCCGGCGTGCACCAGGTCGCTGAGCGCGCCCAGCGTCTCGTCGATGTCCGTGTCGAGCTCTGGGCGGTGGATCTGGTAGAGGTCGATCCAGTCCGTTTTCAGGCGCCTGAGGCTGTTCTCGACCTCCTTGACGATCCAGCGGCGTGAGTTGCCGAACTGATTTGGATCCCGCCCATCATCCCCCATGGTGCCGTGAGCCTTGGTGGCGAGCACGACCGAGTCGCGGCGTCCCCCGCACAACGCCTTGCCGACGATCTCCTCGGACTCGCCGCGCGAGTAGACGTCGGCGGTATCGATGAAGTTGATGCCCGCATCGAGCGCGCGGTGGATGATGCGAATCGAGTCCTCGTGATCGGTGTTGCCCCAGGCGCCGAACATCATCGCGCCGAGGC
>DAINPC010000254.1:0-3391 GCA_036743695.1 Solirubrobacteraceae bacterium
GGAGCGTGCGCGCCTCACTCGCGCCCTCGCCGACGTGACGCGAGGTGGTGGCGCTGATGATCCCGACCCCTTCGAGGCCGCCGACGTCGGTCCGGCGCTGCTGGACGCGGAGCTCGGCGAAGGGTTCGCCGCGGGGCTACGGGACGAGCTCGAAGCCGTCGAGCGGGCCGAACGGCGTCTTGCCGAGGGCACCTACGGTCTCTCGATCGAGAGCGGCGAACCGATCCCCGACGCGCGTCTGCAGGCGATCCCATGGGCCGAGCGCACCGCCGAGGAGCAATCGCGGCTCGAGCTGCGGCGCGCCTAGCCAGATCTCAGGTGAAGATGATCTGACCGCCGCCCGCCAGGCCGTAGAACTCGCCGACGGTGATGATGTCCTGCACCTGGGGGATGAAGTCCTCGCTGCTGAGCTTGAACAGGTCAACTGACGCCTTGCACGCGAACAGGCCGGCTCCGGAGTCGGCGATCATCTCGACGAGCTCTGGGATGGGCGGGATGTCGAGCCTCTCCATCTCGCTGGCGAGCTGGTGGGTGACGAGCGCCGAGATGCCGGGCACGCCGCCGGCCCACGTGGCCAGGTGCAGGCCGGGGTTGCCCACGGTGGCCACCTTGACGTGCTCGTGCTTGGCCTTGTTGATCGCGTCCAGCCCGAAGAAGGTGAAGAAGACGTTCGCCTCGATGCCCTCCATGCGGGCGCCGTTGGCCATGATCAGTCCCGGGTAGATCCCCTCGAGCGATCCCTTGGAGATGATGATGGAGACCTTCTGGATGGTGTCGCTCATGTGTGCCTCGATGTTCAGTGGTGTCTAGATGCAGCCGCGCGGCTTGGGAATGCCGCCGATCTTCGCGGCTAGCTTGGCGGGGCCCTTGGGGAACAGCTCATAGAGCTCCTTGATGGGTACCCCGGAGGTCTTGCCCAGGCTGCGAATGGAGGGAGCGGAGCCGCTCTCCAGATAGCTGTTGCGCAGGAAGCTGACGACCTGCCAGTGGCGGTCGGTGAGCTGCTCGATGCCGTTGGCGCGGGCGATCTCCTCGGCGATCGGCTCGCTCCACTGCTCCGCATGCAGGAGGAACCCCTCGCCATCGACCTCGACGGTGGATCCCGCGAGCGTGACGACGGTCATCGCTGCGCTCCTGAGTGCTCGAGCGCCTCCGGCTCCGAGCCGCTGCGCAGGTGCGAGCTGACGCCGGGGATGTCATGCCCGGGCAGCAGCACGTGCCAGTAGAGCGGCTGAAAGGCGAGCTTGGCGATGTGGTTCAGCCGCGACTCGGCCAGCAGCGGCAGCGGCCCCAGGTGCGGATCGGGGAATCGGCCGGGCATCGGCTCCATCTCGTAGTTGAAGTCGATCAGCAGCGCCTTGTGGAAGCCCGTCTCGATGAAGCAGTTGGCGTGACCGTCATAGGACGCCTCCAGCTCGCCGCCTTCGAGAAAGCGCTGGATGTTGCCGGCCACGATCTCGCCCTCGAAATGCGTGACCGAGCCGGCCTTCGACGTGGGCACGTCGGTGGCGTCGCCGATCACGAAGATGTTGGCTGCGGCCCTCGACTGGAGCGTGTGCCGATCTGTGGCCACGAAGCCGAGGGCGTCGCCCAGGCCGGGAGAGCGTGCGACGTACTCGGGGCCGCCGTGAACGGGAATGGCGACGAGTAGGTCGAACGGCACCTGGCGCTCGTCCCAGCTGTGGATCAGCCGTGCGTCTGCGTCGACGCGACCGGTGGCGAACTCCGACTCCACGCGGATGTCGCGCTCGCCCAGGAGCGCGCCGAGCCGCTCCGAGGCGACGGGCTTGGTGAAGGCACCGTCCAGCGGCGTGACGAGCGTGATCTCGACGTCCTCGCGCAGCCCGCGCTGGCGCAGCTGCCAGTCGGCGAGCAGGCAGAACTCGAGCGGAGCCACGGGACACTTGATGGGCATGTCGATCACGTTGACCACCAGCCGGCCGCCCGTGAGCTCCGCCAACGCGCGCCGCAGCGCGCAGGCGCCGGCGAGCGAGTAGAAGGTGTGAACGGAGCGGCCCCACTCCGGGCCGCTGAGGCCCTCGGTCTCCTCCGGCTGGAGCGAGGCGCCGGTGGCGATCAGCAGCACGTCGTAGGGCACCTCCGTGCAGTCGTTCAGGTGGACGGTGTTCTGGGCGCTGTCCACGCTGTGAGCCTCGGCCAGGCGGAAGTGGATGCCGTGGCGCAGCTGCGCGTGGCGCGGACGGACGATCTCGCTCGGCTCGGCGAGCCCGAAGGGAACGAACAGCAGGCCGGGCTGGTAGAGGTGGGAGTCGTCGCGGTCGATGACCGTGATGTGCGCCTGCTGGCCGTAGTGACGCTGGAGGCGGTTGGCGACCAGCGTGCCGCCTGTGCCGCCGCCGAGAATGACGATCCTGTGAGCCATAGCATCGCATCGTCTCGCCTGGCGGCTTGTGCTCCAAGGTGGGCAAGCCGAACAGTTGCTGCGGAAAAGTCCCCAGGTCCGGCGCAACCCCGGGGGGCCGGGGAACCACCGTGCTCGTGGCCATGCTCGAGACGAGAACACAACTCCACCGTTGTGTAATACTGAGGTTGTGTCCGTGGATCCCCACATCGGGGAGGGGGCTCGCAACGGATGCGGGCAGACCCCCTGGGAGCCACGATCAGACCATCAACGAAGAAGGAAGAGATGCAGCTTGATCGCCCCAAGCAGACCGTGGTCGTGGAGCCCACATCGATGTCCCTGTCGGAGCTGGCGGCCGTCTGCCGCAAGCGCGGCCTGATCGTGGTGTGAACGATGAGCATGACCGCCACCGCCCGCCGCGTCGGCAACACGCTCGAGCACGAGGTCGAAGTCAACGGCCGCCACACGATCGTCACCGACGAGCCCGAGCACCTCGGCGGCGGCGACCATGGTCCCGCGCCGCACGAGCTGCTCGCCGCGACACTCGCCTCGTGCATCGCCACGATGATCGCCATGTACGCGCAGAACCGCGGCTGGGACATCGGCGAGACGGCCGTCCACGTCGACTATGACCCCAGCAGCGTTCCGCGCCGCTTCGCCGTGGAGGTGCAGCTGCCCGACGGACTCACGCCCGGCCAGCACCAGCGGCTCGAGCGAGTCGCGGAGACCTGCCCGGTGCGCCGCGCGCTGGAAACGGGCTTCGCCTTCGAGGAGCGGTTCGTCACGGAGCGGGCGCCGAGAGCGGCCGCCTAGCGTGGATGCGAGCGCGGCTTCGGCCCGGGGCTGGTTTGCTGCTAACGTTGGCGTACCAGGTCGGGCGATTCGCCCGACACAGCAGTGCCAGCGCTCGTAGCCCTTGCTCATAGCAATCTCCGCGTTCGCAGCACGCAAACGCCGGAGGAACACAATGGCTACAGGAACAGTGAAGTGGTTCAGCGACGACAAGGGATTCGGGTTCATCACGCCCGA
>DAINPC010000255.1:0-1761 GCA_036743695.1 Solirubrobacteraceae bacterium
CGGTAGGCGATGTCGTGGATGCCGCTGATCGCGCGGTCGCGCGGGCTGCCGTCGAAGGACGTCTTGATCTTGCGGGGCATCGCCTGGGTGGTGGGGTGGCGCACGAAGTAGCGCACGTACGCGCCCGCGTAGGGGGTCATGTCGAACAGCTCGTCCTTGGCCACGCCCGCCCACGGATCGCCCGTGACGTTTCTCACGGTGTTGCCGCAGCCCTCCCGGCTGGACAGGCCAGCCTCGCCCAGGCGGCGGATCGCCTCCTCCACTTCCGGCAGCGGGATGTGGTGCATCTGGATGTTCTGGCGCGTGGTGATGTGGCCCTTGTTCAGGGGCACGTAGTTCTCCACCACGTCCGCGAACGCCTCCATCTGCTCGGGGGTGATCCCGCCGAAGGGAAGCTTCACGCGGATCATCTGCACGTCCGGCTGGCGCTGCCCGTAGACGCCCTGCTTGAGGCGGAACTTGATGAACTCGTCTTCCGGCGTGCCGCCGTTCAGGAACGTGTTGGCCTCCGTCTTGAAGTCGTCGAACTCCCGCGCGAGGATCGGGATCACGTGCCCAGGGACGTGCTGGAGGACCTCGGGGTCCTCCAGGGTGCCGCGCTGCGCGGAGATGGAACCTGACTCCATTCAAAAACCTCCTGATCCGGGCGCTCGACCCGGGCCGCTTTCGACTCTACGCTGCCGACGGAGAGCTATTGCCCTAAAGCCTAGCGACTTTTAGGTATTTATCCAGGGGTCGGGAACATCGGCCCGCGGCTCTCGTGAGACCCCTTCGAGAATAGCCGCGCGCTGCCAGGGATCCGGGTCCTCCCCGGCCGCCGAGTGGGGTGGCGCCGTCGCGCGCATGAACCGCCCCAGCGCAGCCGCGATCGCCGCTGCCTCCTCCGCTGACGGGGACGGCGCGATCCTCGGCGGCGATGGGTCGGCTGCGGCCATGTGGACATTGTGACCGGAGTGGCGTCCCGGCGCCATGTCCGCAGACATCGCCGCGCCAGTGTTCGGAACACTGATACTCTCGCCGGGTGCAGTCGCCGATCCCGCGTCTCTCCGTTCCCGACCGCGTGTTCGATCGCCTGCGCCAGGCGATCCTCTCCGGCGCCTACCGCCCCGGAGAGCGGCTGCCGCCACAGCGGGCGCTGGCCGCCGAGCTCGAGGTGAACATGGCCTCCGTGCGCGAGGCGCTCGGTCGCCTGGAGCAGCTACGCCTCGTGGACGTCCGCCACGGCGACGCCACGCGCGTGCTCGACTGGCGGCGCTCCGGTGGCCTGGAGGCGCTGGTTCTCCATGGCAGCGTCGATCCGGCGCTGATGCGCGACCTGTTCGAGGCGCGGCAGCTGCTGCTGGTGGAGGCCGCGCGGCTCGCCGCCGAGCGCCGCTCCGAGGAGCAGGCAGCGACCCTGGTGGAGCTCGCCCGGGCTGTGGCCGTCGCCGAGGAGGACCACACGGCGCTGCTGGCCGACTGGGCCTTCATGGCCGCGCTGGTGGAGGCCGCCGGCAACCTCATCTTTCAGCTGATCCTCAACTCCGTGCGCGAGCTGTACGTCCCACACGCCCAAGCCTTTGCCGCCCTGGTCGCCCATCGAGACCAGTTGGCCGCGCTCTACGCGCGTGCCGCCGAGGCCGTGAGCATGGCCGACGGCGAGGGCGCCGCGGCGGCGGTGGCGGAGCTGGCGGCCGCGCAGGGAGCGTTGATGCTCGCGTGAGCAGCGGTCTGGACAGCTTCCTGGGGGGCGCTCCGTGGCCGCAGCGCATCGGACTGCGC
>DAINPC010000255.1:1861-3367 GCA_036743695.1 Solirubrobacteraceae bacterium
CCCGCGGTCGCGGGCGCGCTCGGCTGGGACGCCGCCGCGGTCGTCGCCCGCGGACGCGCGCTGCGCCGCGCGGAGGGGAGGCCGTGACCGTCAGCGAGCGGATCGACGCGGACTTCTGCGTCATCGGCGCCGGTGCCGGCGGAGCTGTGGTGGCCGCCGAGCTGGCCGAGGGCGGCGCCAGCGTGGTGGTGCTGGAGCAGGGCCCCGCGCACGACCCCGACAGCTTCAGCGCGCGACCCCCTGAGATGCTCGCACGCCTCTACCGCGACGGTGGGCAGACGGCCACGCTGGGATCGCCGCCGATCCTGCTGCCGCTCGGCCGCGGGCTGGGCGGCACCACGCTGGTGAACTCCGGCACGTGCTTTCGCACCCCGCCACGCCTGCTCGCGCGCTGGGCCGCGGAGTTCGGGCTGGAGCTGGACGAGGCGTCCATGCGGCCGTGCTTCGAGCGCGTCGAGCGGGCGCTGTCGGTCAGCGAGGTGACGCCCGAGCTGGCCGGAGCCAACGCCGCCGTGGCCCGGCGCGGCGCCGAGCGCCTGGGCTGGTCGCACGGATACCTGCGCCGCAACGCGCGGGGCTGCGTCGGCTCGGGCGTGTGCGTGTTCGGCTGCCCGACCTCCGCCAAGCAGCACACCGGGATCACCTACATCCCGCGAGCGCGGGCGGCCGGGGCGCAGATCGTCACGGGGGCCGACGTGCGCGAGATCCTGCTCGAACGCGCCCGCGCCAGCGGCGTCGTCGCGCGGCTCGCCAACGGTCAGGCGCTGGAGGTGCGCGCGCCGGAGGTGGTCATCGCCTGCGGAGCCATCCACACGCCGCTGCTGCTGGAGCGCAACCGGCTCGGCGGCGCCTCCGGGCAGCGCGGGCGCAACCTCTCGCTACACCCCGCCACGGCCGCCTTCGCGCTGATGGACGAGGTCGTGGACATGGCGCGCGGCGTGCCCCAGAGCTTCTACGTCGACGAGTTCGCCTCCGAGGGCATCATGCTGGAGGGGGTCGCCGGGCCGCCCGCCTACGCCGCTATGTCGCTTCCGCTCGCCGGCGAGCGCCACGCCCGGGCGATGGCCCACTATCCCCGCCTGGCCCAGTTCGGGCTGATGGTCAGCGACCACTCGCGCGGGCGCGTGCGCTCGCTGGCCGGACGCCCGCTGATCCGCTACGACCTGTGCAGCGAGGATCTGGCGAGGTTCCGCGCCGGTCTGGCGCGCCTGCACGAGCTGTTCCTCGCGGCCGGCGCGCGCGAGGTCTACCTGCCGCTGAGCGAGGGCGTGCCTCCGGAGCGGGCGCGGGCCGCGGACCTCACGCTGATGGCCTTCCACCCGCTCGGCAGCGCCCGCGCGGACGCGCGCGCCACGCACGGCGTCGTGGACGGAGATCTCGCGGTTCACGGGGTCGCCGGCGTGCACGTGGCGGACGGGTCCGTCGTCCCCAGCGCCCTGGGCGTGAACCCACAGCTGACCATCATGGCGCTCGCCACCCGCCTCGCCTTCCGGCTGCTCGGGCGCG
>DAINPC010000256.1:0-2287 GCA_036743695.1 Solirubrobacteraceae bacterium
CCTCCCCTTCAGACTGCCTGCCGCGACCGCCCTGGCGTTCGCGCCGATCTTCCTGGCGAACCTTGTGTTCGCACAGCGGCTGCAGGACTCCGAGTCGTCGACCACCGCGTTCGGAGCGAACCTGCTCGGCGCGATGATCGGCGGCGCACTCGAGTATCTGGCGCTCATCACCGGCTATCGCGTGCTGTTGATCGTCGTCGGTCTGCTGTACGCCCTCGCGGCGCTCACCGGACGCCGGACGCTACAACGACCGAGCACTGTGTAGTTGGCGGTGTTGAGGCTCCCGAAGACCGCGTCCAGAACGCTTCACATGCAGCGTGAGCCTGGGCGTTAAGCCAGCGTTCAGCTTGAGCCACTTAGAGTCTCTCGGTGCGGCCGAGGCTCGTCACGCTGCTCGTCGCGCTCACAACCGTGACCGCGGTCATCGCCATCGGCTGGGGCGTACAGGCGGTGGCGCTCCCTTCCCCCGGACGCGCGGAGCTCGTCGCGGCGCACGCTGCGGCCTGGCTTTTCCGGTACCGGCTCGTCGAGAGCACGTTCACGATCGGCACAGGCCTTGCGGTGCATGCCACCTGCACCGAGACGTGGTTTCGATTGCCGGGCGGACAGTCGGATCGTGGAGAGGTGCTGCGAATGAGCAACGGCTTCGGCATCGTCACGCTGCAGCCTCGCGATCTCGACGTGATCGGCGGCCATCGTGGTGAGGCGCGCTGGCTGCCACGCGCCCAGCTCGAGCTCGCAGGGTGCCCGCGGCTGCTCGCCGATCAGATCGTGAGGGCCGTCAAGTCCGGGCACAAGCCGCGCTTGACCAACAGTTCGGAATCCGGCCGGCCGGTGCTGACGCTCCACCTCCGATCGACGCCGCTGAGGCTCATCGTCTTGCTGGCGCCGAAGACGGATCGGCCGGTCGGCCTCCGCGTGGCGGGTGGCGGCTACGTCGGTCACAGCGTGCTGCACCTCGCACGCGTCACACCCGCCCTTTTGAGCACACGCGGGCTGAACCGATGACGGGGCGAGTCGCAGCCATTCCGGCTTCGCCGGCGCTCGCCGATGCGGTCGCGTGGGCGCGCGCGCGGGCGTGGATCGTCGGCTGGTGGGCCTTCGGTCGTGCGCTCGTGCTCGGCCCGGCACTCGTCGTCGATGCGTTTGGGCCCCGCGGCTATCTGCGCCGCGACGAGCACGCCCACACGCTGGGCTTGTTGGGCTCGTGGGACGGTCTCTGGTACCGCATGATCGCGTCCGACGGATATTTGCTGATCCCCGGGCATCAGAGCGACCCGGCGTTCTTTCCGCTGTACCCAGTGCTGCTGCGCGGCGTACACGGGCTTGGCTTCGGGTACCAGACGGCGGGTCTCCTGCTCTCCAATGCGCTGCTTCTTGTTGCGCTTGGCGCGTTCGAGGCGTTGACCCGGCACCTGCTGGGACCGGGGCACGCCCGGCGCGCGACCGTCTACGTGGCGATCTTCCCGCTCGGCTACGTGTTCTCGATGGCATATCCGGAGAGCCTCGTGCTCGCCGCGATCGCGCTCGCCGGGCTCGCCGCACTGCACGGGCGGTGGTGGGCTGCTTCGCTCTGCGCAGCCGCGGCAGCGCTTGCCCGGCCCGAGGGCCTGTTCGTCGCCCTCCCGGTTCTCGCAAGTGCGTGGCACCGGCGCAGCGACCTCTCCCCGGTGAGGTGGGGCCTGGCGCTCGGGGCGGTGCTCGCGCCCGCCGCCGCTCTCGCGTCCTTCCCTCTCTACCTCGGCTATGTGCTGGGCGATCCGCTGGCGTGGAACCACGCCGAGCAAGCATGGGGGAGGCGCGTCTCGCCACTCGGCTTCATCCGCGCCTTCGAGCATCTGCCGCACGCGCTCTCGCAGAACCCGTGGCTCGTGCGAGACGTCGTCGCATTCGTCGTCTACGCGGTCATCCTCGCCGCCGCGCGTCGCGCAGGCGTGTCCGTCCCGTGGCTCGTTGGCGGTGTGGCCGTCATCGGCTTGCCGTTGTTCAGTGGCTCGTTCGAGTCGATCGGCCGCTTCGGCCTGCTCGCTCCGCCGGTCTTCTGGGGGCTCGCGTGGCTCGGACGCAAACGTGGTGTCGACCGTGCGATCCGAGCAGCCTCGGTCGTGCTACTCGTCGCCGCCACCGTCACCGTCCCCTACGTCTTCCCGTGACCGGCGCCGCTCTCGCGGGCCGCACGACAGTTTGCCTTCCGACGTACAACGAGCGCGAGAACCTCGAGCCGATACTGCGCGCGCTCGAGCCGTTGGGGGTGCGGGTGCTCGTGGTCGATGACAATTCGCCTGAC
>DAINPC010000256.1:2297-3355 GCA_036743695.1 Solirubrobacteraceae bacterium
TGGGCGAGGTTTGCCGGTTGTCGGAGCTACAGTGCCTTCTCTCCGATGCCGCGCCAGTAGCGTCCCCGCTCGTGGTGTACGAGCCGGTTGAGTTGGTTTCCGTCGTAGCCGTGGAGCGCGAGCCGTAGGCGAGCGCGGAGCGGCTACGACGGGTCCGGTGATAGCTGACCACCGCGTCATCCTCGCGAGGTCTTGTCCAAGACTCGTTGAGGAGGAGCACGGTGGTCGAGCAAAGGATGGATATGTCGGGCTGGTTGCGCAAGCAGCTCGAGGACGCGAGTCCGGATCTGTTGCGGACGATGGTCAAGGACATGGCGGAGGCGCTGATGAGCGCGGACGCGGACGCCGTTTGCGGTGCTGGTTACGGTGAGCGCTCACCGGAGCGGGTCAACCGCCGCAACGGTTACCGGGAGCGCGACTGGGACACGCGGGTCGGCTCGATCGAGCTCGCGGTGCCGAAGCTGCGCGAAGGCTCGTACTTTCCGGACTGGCTGCTGCAGCCGCGCCGTCGTGCCGAGCAGGCGTTCGTGTCGGTGATCGCCGATGCCTATCTCGCCGGTGTCTCCACGCGGCGGGTCGAGAAGCTCGTGCAACAGCTCGGCGTCGAGCGGATGAGCAAGAGCCAGGTCTCCAGGCTCGCGCAGAGCCTCGATCAGATCGTCGAGGACTTCCGCACCCGCCCGCTCGACGGAGCCCCGTACGCCTACGTGACGCTCGATGCGCTCGTGGTCAAGTGCCGCGAGGGCGGGCGCACGGTCAACGTCTGCGTCGTCCACGCCGTCGGCGTCAACAAGGAGGGCTTCCGCGAGTCGCTCGGCCTGGATGTCGTCACCTCGGAGGACGGCGCCGCCTGGCTCGCTTTCATGCGTGGCCTCGTCGCGCGCGGCCTCAGCGGCGTGAAGCTCGCGAGCTCGGACGCCCACCCCGGCCTGGTCGACGCGATCGCTGCGACGCTGCCGGGCGCGTGCTGGCAGCGCTGCCGCACGCACTTCATGCGCAACCTCTTGACGCGGGTCCCCAAGAGCGCGCAGGGCTTCGTCGCGACGATGGTCAGAACG
>DAINPC010000257.1:0-3351 GCA_036743695.1 Solirubrobacteraceae bacterium
CGTCATAGACGGGCGGGTGCAGCACGCGTCCGTGCAGCATCCCCGGGCGTGTGAGGTCTGAGGCGAAGAGATGTGTGCCGGTGACGAGTGTGCGGCCGGTCGCCCTTGCCACCGGATGCCCGCCGTGGCGCCAGTGCTTGGGCGGCGTCAGCGGCGCCTCGGCGGATGCTGCCTCGACGCGACGCAAGCCGAGTGCGAGCTCGCCGTAGCCGATCGCGCGACCCCCGCCGCGCACCTTCCCTTCGACCGCCTCGAGACGCTCACGCGCAACGTTCAACCGTGTCGCGGCGAGATCGACCAGGAGCTCTCGCGCCGAGGCCGCCGTGGCGCGCAGGTCCTCCCCGGCGTCGGGCAGCGAGCGGCTCCCGAACGTCCCGAGATCGAACGGGCAGAGGTCGGTATCACCCATCGCCAGCCGTACAGCGCCGGGTGCCACGCGCAACTCCTCGGCGAGGAGCAGCGACAGCGCCGTACGGTTGTCCTGGCCGATGTCGACCTTGCCCGTGAACGCCGTCACGATGCCGTCGCCACCGACGTGCAGCCATGCGCCGCCACCCTCGGGCCACGCTGCGCTGCGCCTGCGCGATTGCCTCTTGCCGGGAGCGAGGATCAGGACGAGCCCGTCCCCCAGCAGCTCGAAGTACTCGCGTCGCTCGGCCGACACCCGATCCCACGGCGCCCGCGGCCGGAACTCCCAGAAGGCCGCCGACCGCGGCGAGCCCGACTCATGCAGGCCCGGCTCCGACCCGTCGTCACGCATCGCTGCGCCGGCGCGTTGCACCGCCTGCTCGATGCGGCCGTACGCACAGCAGCGACACACATTGCCCGCCAGCGCGGAGCGGATCTCGGAGCGAGTGGGAGCAGGGTTCTCGGCGAGCAGTGCGGCGGCCGCGACGACCATTCCCGGCGTGCAGTAGCCGCACTGGATCGCACCGACGGCGAGAAACGCCTCCTGGATCAAATGCAGCCGTCCGTCGACAGAGAGACCCTCAACCGTCGTCACTGTCCGGCCCGCGGCATCGCTTGCGGCGGTCACACAGGCGCGCGTGGGCTCGCCGTCGAGCAGCACGGTGCAGGCTCCACATGCGCCTTCACCGCAAGCTGGCTTTGCGCCCGTCAGATGCAGCTCATCACGCAGGAGCTCGAGCAGCGAGCGGCCCTCCGACAGCCGCTCATGTCGCTCGACCCCATTGATCACGATGCCGCTCGGCAAGCCCCTACCTCGATCTGTTCCAGCGAAAGGACCTGCGCCGGCCGGCTGCTGAACGCAAGTCCATCAAGCACATTCCCTGTATGCAAGCAGCTGCGAGCGCCCGGCACAGGCTGCTTGGAGTCTCGGCGAGCGCGCCCCAGCCGCACGAAACCCTGCAACCCATCCGAAGGGAGCCATAGCGTGGACGAACAGATGTTCGATGAGGGCAACAACGACCAGTTTCTCGATGAGCTCAACGCCGAGCAGCGCGCGGCCGCCACGCACGCGGGCGAGACGCTGCTGATCCTCGCGGGTGCCGGAACGGGCAAGACCACGACGCTGTGCAGCCGCGTCGCGTGGCTGATGGCCCAGGGCGTCCCAGCCGAACGGATCCTGCTACTCACCTTCACCCGCCGCGCCGCACGCGAGATGGTCGAGCGCGCACGTACGCTCGCCGAGCGAGTCGCCCCTGACGCAGGGCGGATCGTGGGCGGCACGTTTCACTCGGTCGCTCACCGCATTATCCGCGTCCACGCCACCCCGCTCGGTCTTGACGCGGGCTTCGGGGTGTTGGACGCCAGCGACGCGGCCGATCTACTCGACTTCGTTCGTCAAGAGATGGGCGTCGCCGAGAGCCCCCGGCGCTTTCCGCGCGCCGGGACGCTCCTCGACATCTACTCGCGCACCGTCAACGCTCAGACACCCCTCGAAGAAGTTCTCGCTGAGCTCTACCCCTGGTGCGAAGAGCACCAGGAGTCACTCGCGGAGATCTTCCGCGCCTACGTAACGCGCAAGCGCGCACTCGGCGTCCTCGACCTGGACGACCTGCTGCTCTACTGGCGCGCGCTGCTAGCCGACGCCCTCATCGGCCCATTGATCGCTGATGACTACGACCATGTGCTCGTCGACGAGTATCAGGACGTCAATGGCTTGCAGGTTGACATCGTGCGAAACCTGCGCTTGGAGCGGCCGGGCCTGACGGTAGTCGGCGATGACTTCCAGGCGATCTATGGGTTTCGTTCCGCGAGCGCCCGCCACATCCTCGACTTCCCCCAGCAATTCGCCGATGTCCACACGGCGAAGCTCGAGCGCAACTACCGGTCGACAGCGCCGATCCTTGCGGTCGCAAACGCCGTCTCCGAACAGGACCGAGCGGGGTTTCCGAAGAAGCTGTGGACCGAGCGCAACGGCGGCACGCCTCCCGAGCTTGCGTTCCCGCGTGATGAAGCCGAGCAGGCACGAGAGGTTTGCGACCGAGTGGCCGCTGCGCGCGAGGAGGGGATGGAGCTTCGCGAGCAGGCCGTCCTCTTTCGCACGAACCACGACTCCGACCTGCTGGAGGTCGAGCTGACGCGCCGCGGCATCCCGTTCGTGAAGTACGGCGGACTGCGCTATCTGGAGGCGGCTCACGTCAAGGACTTCATCGCGCTCCTGCGCCTGACCGACAACCCGGCCGATGAGCTCAGCTGGTTCCGGCTGCTGCAGCTCTTGGAGGGCGTCGGTCCGACCCGTGCGCGCCATGTGCTCGACACCCTTCGTGCGTCCGCGCATGGACCGCCCGATCTGGAGCGCTGGCCGCAGGCTTCCGAGCACATCCCGCCGAGCTCGCGCCAGCAGGCGGACGCGGTGATGACCGCGCTCGCCGAAGCAGGCGTTGGCTCTTCGGATACTGCTGGAGTCCAGGTCGAGCGATTGTGTGCCGCGATCACGCCGCTGATCCGCCTGCACTACCCCGACGGTGCGCTGCGGGTCACAGACCTGGATCAGCTCGTGCTCGCCGCCCGTGGGGCCGAGGACGTTAGCCATTTTGTCTCCGAGCTCGTGCTCGATCCGCCCTCCTCGAGCGGGGCCTTGGCGGGCCCCCCGCACCTCGACGAGGACTACCTCGTGCTCAGCACCGTTCACTCCTCCAAGGGCCTTGAGTGGGATGCCGTTCACTTGATCGCCGCGTACGACGGCAACTTCCCCGCGGACATGAGCACGGGCACCGAGGAGGGAGTCGCCGAGGAGCGGCGTCTGTTCTACGTCGCGCTCACGCGACCGCGCCGCCGGCTGCACGTCTATGTCCCGTCGCGCTACTACTACCGAGCCAGCGCTCGCGACGACCGGCACGGCTACGGGAAGGCGTCGAGGTTCTTGACCGAGTCCGTCCAAGACCT
>DAINPC010000258.1:0-3341 GCA_036743695.1 Solirubrobacteraceae bacterium
ACTTCCTCGCCGCGGGCGGTAACGGCGCCCACCACCACGGCTGGTTCTGCGAGGACTATGCCGCTGCCATCGCCGCGGCTGCGCGAGCCGAGCGCGTGGAGCTGCAGCGGGGCAGGTGGGGTGCTGTGCACTTCGTCTACTTCCAGCCCCGCGACGGCGAGGAGATGATCGGCGAGCTCGTCGAGATGGGCGAGCTGAGCCACCGCCTCTTTGCGCTCATCCGCCGCGAGGCCGAACAGTGGGACGGCAGCCGCCCGTCGCGCAGCCTGCTGCGCGCCGCCGACTGGGGCATTCGCTGGAGCGCCGTGAAGGTCCAAGTCGCCACGCTCCTCGGCCGCTCCTGATGTTGGGCGGACTCGTGTGCGCTCATGTGGGAGATTTCGCCTATGGCTGCTCGCAAACCGGTTGACGCGGGCGTGAAGGACGCTCGGGTGGGCTCTCCGACGCACGGGGGGGTACTCGAGTGCCGCGATCTGCACAAGCGCTTCGGCGACGTCGAAGCGGTTCGCGGGGTGAGCCTGCAGATCGCGGCAGGTGAGACCTACGGCCTGCTCGGCCCGAACGGCGCCGGCAAGACGACGACGATCTCGATGGCCTGCGGGCTGCTCGAAGCGGACCGGGGCGAGGTGATCGTCGCCGGCAGGCCGTTGACGACGCGTAGCGTCGCTGCGAAGGCGGCGATCGGCTACGTGCCGCAGGAGCTTGCGATCTACCCCGATCTCAGCGCGCGCGAGAACCTGGGGTTCTTCGCCCGCCTGTACGGGCTGCCGGCTGCGGCGGCGACCGCCCGTGTCGAGGAGGTGCTGGCGGTGATCGGTCTCGCAGAGCGGGCGGGAGAACCGACGAAGAACTTCTCCGGGGGTATGCAGCGGCGACTGAACATCGGTATCGGGCTGCTGCACCGCCCGCAGCTGCTGATCCTCGACGAGCCGACGGTCGGCGTCGACCCGCAGAGCCGCAACGCGATCCTCGAGAGCGTCGAGGCGCTGTCGGCCGAGGGGATGGCTGTCCTCTACACGACGCACTACATGGAGGAGGCGGAGCGTCTCTGCGACCGCATCGGAATCGTCGACCTCGGCGAGCTGAAGGCCGAGGGCACGCGGGCCGAGCTGGTCGCGCTCGTCGGAGAGCACGACCGGGTCGCACTGGAGGGGACGGGCGATCTCGAGGCGGCCGCGCACGCCTGCAAGTCGCTCTCATCGGTACGCGCGGCGAGCGTCCAGGACGGCGGCATCCAGCTGATCGTCGACAGCGCGCGGAGCGTCCTGCCGGAGCTGCTGCGGACCGCCACCGATGCGGGTGTGGCCGTAAGCGCGGTCGAGGTCGATGAGCCAGACCTGGAGACGGTCTTCCTGCATCTGA
The DNA here is from genome assembly GCA_036743695.1 of Solirubrobacteraceae bacterium. Taxonomy (GTDB): domain Bacteria; phylum Actinomycetota; class Thermoleophilia; order Solirubrobacterales; family Solirubrobacteraceae; genus Palsa-744. The sequence goes on from DAINPC010000258.1 coordinate 1,363, forward strand.
CGGGCAAGGCCCTGCGCGACTAGTCCGATGCGGGCGGCCCTCCTCATCGCCGGCAAGGACCTGCGGCAGCGGTTGCGTGACCGCTCGGCGCTGCTGGGGTCGATCGTCGTGCCATTGGTGCTCGCGTCGATCTTCGGGCTGATCTTCCACAACGCGATCGGCGGGCGCCTGACGTTCAAGCTCGGTCTCGTCGACCAGGACCGCGGCCCGGCGGCGCAGGCCTTCGTGACCGAGGCGCTCGCGCCGCTGGAGCGCAGCGGGCTCATCGCGGTTCGCCGCGAGCCGACGCTCAGCGCTGCTCGCAGCGCGACAGAACAGAGCAAGGTGTCAGCGACCTTCGTGCTGCCGGCGGGACTGTCGGCAGCGATCGGCCACGGCCACCCGTCGACCCTACGGGTGCTCGGCAACGTCGACGCGACGATCGGCACCCAGGTCGCGCAGTCGATCGCGCAGTCCTATGCCGAGCGTATCGACACCGTCCGGATCGCGAGCGCGGCGACCGGAGCGACGGCGATCGGCCCGGCGCAGGTCGCGGCGATTCCCTCGCCGATCTCGATCGCGGACAGCTCCACCAAGAGTCGACAGCTGGATGCCGGGACGTTCTACGCCGCGGGGATGGCGGTGTTCTTCCTGTTCTTCACAGTCCAGTTCGGGATCTCGAGCATTCTGGAAGAGCGCCGCGACGGAACGCTCGCACGCATGCTGGTCGCACCGATTCACGCCGGCGCGATCCTCGCCGGCAAGCTGCTCACAAGCCTCGCGCTCGGCTTCGCGAGCATGGGCGTGCTGGCGATCGCGACCCACTTCCTGCTCTCGGCCCACTGGGGCAACGTGCTCGGGGTCACGGTCCTCATAGCGTCCGGGGTCCTCGCGGCAACCTGCGTGATGGCGCTGGTCGCGACGCTCGCGCGCACCCCCGATCAGGCGCAGTCGTGGCAGGCGATGGTGGCGCTCGTCCTCGGCATGCTCGGCGGCACCTTCTTCCCGGTGGCCCAGGCGGGCGGCCTGCTCGCGACGCTCAGCCTCATCACTCCCCAGGCATGGTTCCTCCGCGGGATCGAGAACATGACCGGCGGCGCCGGTCCGGGAGCGGTGCTCGGCCCGGTCGCGGCGATCCTCGCCTTCGCGGCGGTCACCGGAGCGCTCGCGTTCATGCGCGCGGGGAGGCTGATGGCGCGATGAAGGTGGTCACGATCGCCGCGACCGACCTGCGCCGCCTGCTGCGCTGGCGGGCGAACATCTTCTTCCTATTCGTGCTGCCGATGCTGCTCATCCTCCTGCTCGGAGCGGCCTTCGGCGCGTCCGAAAAGGCGCGCATCGGCATCCTCGGCGGCAACGAAGGCAGACTGGCACGGCAGTTCGTGGCGGCGCTTGGCGCCCGCCCATCGACGGAGCTGCACCGCTACACGAGTGCCGACGCACTCCAGCAGGCGGTCGCCCGCGGACGCGTCGACGCCGGGCTCGAGCTTCCCGCGGGCTATGACGCACGCCTGCAGCAGGGGAGGGGCGTCACGATCGGCTACTTCGCCCGCCCGAACTCGGTCGCCCAGCAGCTTCGCGCGACGGTCCAGTCGGTCGCCGCCGAACAGAGCCGCACGCTCGCCGCCGCACAGATCATCCAACGGGATTTGAAGGCGAGCTTCGCGAGCGCTCTCGCCCGGGCGCAGGCCACGGCTGCGACCACGCCGCGTGTCCTCGTGCAGCTGCGTGCGCCCGACGGCGGCGCCTACACGACGACCGCAGGCCGCTTCGACAATGGCGCGAGCACCCAGGTCCTGCTGTTCATCTTCCTCAACTCGCTCAACGGCGCCACATGGCTGATCGAGACGCGAAGGCTGGGCATCGCCCGCCGCATACTCTCCACCCCGACCTCCACGGGCACCTTCGTGGCCGGCCAGCTTCTCGGCCGCCTGGCAGTCGCCCTCCTGCAGGCGCTCATCATCGTGCTCGGCTCCCTGCTCTTCTTCGGTGTCGACTGG
>DAINPC010000259.1:0-1918 GCA_036743695.1 Solirubrobacteraceae bacterium
CCGCGCGTATCAGGGTCGCGGTGAAGGGCAGGCGCGCAGCGCGCAGCCAGATCGCCTCGGAGACATCGTGCGTGGCGGCCCGGCGCGCGAGCAGGATCGCGCCGCCACCCGCCACGACGCCGCCGATCGCCAGCACGAGCACCCGGTGCGCGGAGGACGTGCGGGCGACCGTCGACAGGAATGTCTCCGCTTCCAGCGCGTCCCCGGCCGGATAGGACCAGGCCAGGTACTGCACGGCTTTCAGCAGCTCCATCAGCGCCGCCCCGGCGAGGCCGGCGGCGACCCCCACGAGCACCACGAGCGACCAGAACCGCACCCCGTAGGAGGCGACGATCCCCCTGCCTGGAACATTGGGTTGAGTCGACGCGCTTCTCACCGGCCACAAGTCTGACGACGGGAGCGCCGGGGACGTGCCCGCGCGGCTATCCTCCCGCCCTCGGCGAACCTGGGAGGGACCGTCCGTTGGCGAGCTCCGCTGAGCAGGAAGTGCAGGCTGGCACGCTCCACGGCTCGCCCGTGGAGCTGCTGCGGCGGCTGATCCGCTTTGACACGAGCAATCCGCCGGGCAACGAGCGCGAGTGCATCGACTGGATCAAGGGCCTGCTGGAGGACCTGGGCTGCGAGGTTCGGATCCTCGCGCGCGAGGCGGAGCGCCCCAACCTGATCGCGCGGCTGCCCGGCCGGGGCGAATGTGCGCCGCTGCTGTTGCAGGGGCACGTGGATGTGGTGGCCGCGCGCGGCGAGTGGCGTCACGCGCCGTTCGCGGGCGAGCTGGCCGACGGCTACGTGTGGGGCCGCGGCGCGCTGGACATGAAGGGCGGCGTGGCGATGATGCTGGCGGCGTTCATGCGCGCCAAGGCCAGCGGCGCGAAGCCGCCCGGTGAGGTGATCCTCTGCCTGATGTCCGACGAGGAGGCCGGCAGCGACTACGGCGCGGAGTTCCTGGTGCGCGAGCATCCGGAGCTGTTCGCGGGCGTCCGCTACGCGATCGGCGAGTTCGGCGGCTTCACCATGCAGTTGGCGGGCAAGCGCTTCTATCCGGTGATGGTCGCCGAGAAGCAGGTCTGCTGGACCAGGGCGACGCTTCGCGGGCGGGCCGGCCACGGCTCGCTTCCGATCAGCGGCGGCGCCATGGGCAAGCTGTCTCGCCTGCTCGGCTCCCTCGACCGGCGCCGGCTGCCGGCTCACGTCACGCCGGTCGCACGGGGGATGGTCGAGGCGATCGCGGCGGAGGTGCCCGCGGCCCTCGGCCTACCCCTGCGGGGGCTGCTGAGGCCCCAGCTCACGGACCGCCTCCTGGATGTCTTCGGCGACCGGGCCAGGGTCTTCGACCCGCTGCTGCACAACACGGCCAGCGCAAGCGTCGTGCAGGGCGGCGAGAAGATCAACGTGATCCCCGGCGAGGTCTCGGTGCAGCTCGACTGCCGTCTGCTGCCGGGCTTCGGCCCCGAGCAGCTGTTCGCGGAGCTGCGTGCGCTGGCGGGCGTGGAGATGGAGCTGGAGGTCATCCGCCACGATCCCGTCGCCGCGGAGCCCGACCTGGCGCTGTTCGCCACGCTCGCGGACACGCTGCGCGAGCTGGACCCGGAGGCCAAGCCGATTCCGCTGCTGCTGCCTGCGGTGACCGACGGGCGCTTCTTCTCCAGGCTGGGAATCCAGACGTACGGCTATCTGCCCATGCAGCTTCCCGAGGACATGGCCTTCATGGACCTGATCCACGCCGAGAACGAGCGGCTGCCGGCGGCCGCGATGGAGTTCGGCACCCGCGCCATCGGGCGCGTGCTCGAGCGCTTCGTGTGAGCTCAGCCGACGCGTGCGGTCTGGGACATCGCGACTGGTCGGTGCGGTAGAACATGCGTCCGTGGCGGTTGAGCGTCGCTCGCCGCGGGTCGACAGTGGTCTTCCGCGCCGCCTCACC
>DAINPC010000259.1:2018-3338 GCA_036743695.1 Solirubrobacteraceae bacterium
CCTGCACCCCGGTGTCGAACATCGAGGCGATCATCGACGACTCGGGCTCGATGTCGTCCACCGACCCGAACAGGTTGCGCGTGCAGGCGCTGGACCTGCTGATCGAAACGCCGGGCAACGAAGGCATCACGTTCGGCGCGCTCGAGTTCGGCGGCGCCTTCTCGCCGGGCGAACAGGCCACCGACACGGTCTTCCCGCCTGAGGCGATCGGGCCGAACGCGAAAACGATGCAGGCCGCCCTGAGCGAAAAGATCAAAGCCGACAACGGCCTGACCGACTACAACGCGGCGTTCGCAAAGGCCAAGGCCGATGATCCCGGCGCCAAGGCGTGGATCTTCCTCACCGACGGTGGACACGACATCGGCGAATACGAAAACGGCCATCGTGGCGGCCCGCCGACCTACGTGATCGGCTTCAGCAGCGCGATCTCGGGGCCGGACGGAGAACGCCTGCAGCTGATCGCCAACGACACCGGCGGCCACTACTACCCGCAGACCGATTCGAGCAACCTGCAGGCGGTCGTCAACCAGGTCGGCACGGCGCTCACCTGCCAGACCCCGCCGAAGACGTTCAGCGACTCGTTCCTGAAAGCCGCCCAGAGCAAGAGCCACGCCGTGGCATTGGCCGGCAACGTGCACTCGGCGCAGCTGACGCTCTCGTGGGCGAGCCCGCTCGATTCCTTCACGATCTCCAACGTACGCATTGTCAGGAGCGGGAAGACCGTGGCGGTGGCGGCGCGCAAGCGCAAGCTCAAGGTGACCACGCGCCACGGCACCACGTTCCTCGTGGTCAGGCTCTCGCAGCTCGTGCGCGGCACCCTGCGCTTCAACGTGCGCGCCACGAACATCGGATCGGGCGCGGGCGCGGTCAAACTGACCTCGCAGGTGACGCAGGGCCGCTGATGGCTCCGGGTGTCCCGCAGAGGGCGCCCGGAGCGGACCCCGGGTGTCCCGCGCGGGCGCCCGGGGCCGCGGTGCCCCGGCCGGCGAGCCCCGCCTTGACCGACCCAGATTGGCCGGTCAGCCAGTATCATCGGGGGCATCCAGGGCGGACGATCACGGAGGCGGAGATGGCGACGGTGGGACGGGAGACGGTAGGACGGGACATACAGAGCCTCGAACTGACCGCGCGCGAGCATTGGCTGGACGGCCCTCCGCACGAGGCGTTCAGGCAGATGCGCCGCGAATGTCCGATGCACTGGACTGAGAGCTTTGAAGAGTTCCCCGAGGAGGCGGGCTTTTGGTCGGTGACCACGGCGGATGACGTCCACACGGTCAGCCGCGACTGGCGCACCTACTCCTCAGAACGCGGCGGCGTGAT
>DAINPC010000260.1:0-3324 GCA_036743695.1 Solirubrobacteraceae bacterium
GGGCGGGGGATCTCGCCCACCTCGGTGCGCTCGACGTGGAACGGCACCTCGCCGCGATAGATGCGGCCGCTGTCGCCCTCGCAACAGGACACAGTGACCGTGCCGCCGCCGGCCAGGGTCGTGGTCGCATCTCCAGCGCCTACAACCGCGGGAATGCCGAGCTCGCGCGCGATGATCGCGGCGTGGCAGGTGCGCCCGCCTCGGTTGGTGACGATCGCCGCGGCGGTCTTCATCACGGGCTCCCAGTCGGGGGTGGTGATGTCCGCCACCAGCACCTCGCCAGGCTCGAACTCGGACAGGTGTGTGACGTTCTCGATCAGGCGCGCCTTGCCCGAGGCGATTTTCTCGCCCACGGACCGACCTTCGGTGAGCACCTCCCCGCGACCCTCCAGGACGTAGTTCTCGAGCGTCGTGGCCTTGCGCTGGGAGGCAACCGTCTCAGGCCGCGCCTGGACGAGATACAGCTTGCCGTCGAGGCCGTCCTTCGCCCACTCCATGTCCATCGGCCGGCCGTAATGGCGCTCGATCTTGATCGCGTAGTCGGCCAGCTCCAGCACGTCCTCGTCGGCGATGCAGTAGCGCTCGCGGTCGACCTTGGGCGTGGGGACGTTGCGGGTGGTGTGCTTGGTCTCGCCTTCGACGAAGATCATCTTCACCGCCTTGTCTCCCAGCAGGCGGCGCAGCACGGCCCTGTGACCCGCGGCGAAGGTCGGCTTGTGGACGTAGAACTCGTCCGGGTCCACCGCTCCCTGCACCACGTTCTCTCCCAGGCCGTAGGCGCCGGTGATGAACACCACGTCGCGGAAGCCCGACTCGGTGTCCAGCGAGAAGAACACGCCGGAAGCGGCCAGATCGGAGCGGATCATCTTCATCACCCCGATCGACAGCGCGACGTCGAAGTGGTCGAATCCCTGGTCGATGCGGTAGTGGATCGCGCGGTCGGTGAACAGGCTCGCGAAGCAGCGACGACACGCGTCGAGCAGGCTCTCATCGCCGTGGATGTTGAGATAGGTGTCCTGCTGGCCGGCGAAGCTCGCGGTCGGCAGGTCCTCCGCCGTCGCGGAGCTGCGCACCGCGAGGCTCACCTCTTCCCCGTACTGCTCCTGCAGGAGCCGGTAGCCGCCGATGACCTCGCGCTTGAGGTCGTCCGGCAGGCTCGCGCCGTAGACGATCTCCCGCGCGCGCTTCGCACGCCGCGCCAGATCCTTGACGTCGGCCGGGTCCAGGCCGTCCAGCGCGCCACGCAGTGCGTCCCACGCGCCGGCCGCTTCGAGCATGTAGCGGTATGCCTCGGCCGTGACTGCGAAGCCGTTGGGCACACGCACGCCCTCGCTGGAGAGGTTGCGGTACATCTCGCCGAGCGAGGCGTTCTTGCCCCCCACCAGCGGGACGTCGTTGATGCCGAGCTCCTCGAAGAAACGGAGGTACTTGAACTTGGTCATGATCGATGCTCCTGTAGGCGTTCCGGCGAGCATACGCCCCGAAGCCCGAGCCATGCGTCGTGCAACGTCGGGATCGCCAACTTGGCCACCGCGGTGCAGCTACGCCTGAGGAGCGCCGGCGGTCGGCGTCGTGGTCGACGAGGGCGGCGGCTTGAGCTTGGAGGACTTGCGCTTCGTCGACGGTCCCGGCGCTTGGGCCTGGAGCAGCATGCGAAGCTCGGTGAAGCCTTGCTCTACCCCCTCGGCGAGGACGTGGAGGTCGGGTGTGGAGTCGCAGTCCGCGCCGAGGCCGAGCACGATGCCCCCGTTGTAGGAGAAGATCGCGATGCCGACGGCGTGTTCCGCCGCAAGCGGGACGATCGGGTGGATCTCGCGCAGCGCCGCACCGAACGCGTACAGCGGGATCCGTGGCCCCGGCACGTTGGTGATCGTCAGGTTGAACAGGCGCGTCGCGTACAGTGAGCGCGCCATCAACGTGTGCAGGAGCGGCGGAGCGAGCGCGGCGAGGTCAATCATCGTGGTCGTGCCGAGCGCCGCGCCCGATGACTTCAGCCTGCTCGTGTGCTCGACGATCGTGCGCAGGCGCGCGAACGCGTCGGGCTCGGCGACCGGAAGCTCCACGAACAGCGAGCTGACGCGGTTGCCGAGCGCGAGCTGCTCGGAGCCGGCGCGGACGTTCATCGGGACCATTGCGCGCAGGCCCTCGGCCGGGGGCGGCTCATTACGCGAGAGCAGCAGGCGGCGCAGGCCGGTGGTGCAGGCCGCCAGCACGACGTCGTTGACTGAGCCCCCGAGCTCGTGCCCGATCGCCTTCAGCTCGAGCAGCGAGGCGCGCACGATCTCAAACCGGCGCGTTGCGCCGATCGGGACATTGAGGCTGGCGTGGGGCGCGGCGATGAGCTCGTCACGCACGATCAGCTCGGCCAACGAGCGGGACTTCTCGAGCGTCTCGCGTGGATGGAGCACCGCATGTACGCCAGCGCTCGCCGCGCGGGCACCCGTCCTCGCCAGGTCAGCGACCGCGTCTGGCGGGTTCGGGATGAGCGCCTGCCACAGCGAGCCCGGGTCATCTGCCGCCGGTTTGGCGAAGGCGCGGGACGGGGGCGAGGGCTCGGCGTCGAGCAGCAGTTGCGCCACGCCGACCGACCCGACGCCATCCACGAGACAGTGGTGGGTCTTCGTGGCCAGCGCCCAGCGACCGCGCTCGAGCCCCTCGACGAGTGCCATCTCCCACAGCGGGCGCGTGCGATCGAGGCGGTGCGAGAAGAAGTCCGCCGCCCATTCGCACAGCTCGGCATCGCCGCCCGGGGCCGGCAGCGCCGCACGGTGCATGTGGTTGCGGATGTCGAACTGGGGATCCTTCTGCCACCGTGGCCATGCCAGCCCACCTGTCCGCTCTGAGGAGAGCCGCTGTGAGTAGCGCGGCAGCAGGGTCAGGCGCGAGGCGATGTTTGTGCACACTGCCTCGAGCGCGGGGACGGTTCCATCCGGCGGTTGATCGAAGACCATCACGCCCCCGATGTGCATCGTCGCGCCCTCGTCCATCTGCTCGAGCTCGAGGAACGTTGCGTCCAATGCGGTCAGCGGGTCGGGCATCGCCGGCAGGATATGCCGGCGGCGCCCTTCTGCCATCGGCAGCAACGCGCAGGCCGTCACCGTAGTTCTCCGCACACCTGCCGGGGTGCGGTGGCGGCCCGCCTTGGTCATGAGGGTTGCGGCCGCGCGCGGAGCCCGTGTGCATGATGGCGATCGCGGGCGAGCCCCCGCCTGGCCCGCCGCAGCGGCTGGGCTGAGGAGGCTGGTGTGCATTGGACTATGCTCGCGCCATGGGGCTCGACGAGGTCACCGTCACTCCGTTGGACCCCGAGCGCTTGCGCGCCGT
>DAINPC010000261.1:0-3285 GCA_036743695.1 Solirubrobacteraceae bacterium
GGACCGTCTCTACCGCGCCGCGTGGGCGCTGTGCGGCTCGCGCGAGGACGCCGAGGACCTCGTTCAGGAGACCTTTGCGCGCGTGCTCTCGCGGCCCCGCGTGATCCAGGGCGACGACGACCTCTACTACCTGATGCGCGTGCTTCGCAACACCTTCCTGACCGGCATTCGCACTGCCTCTCGGCGCCCCCACACGGTCGCCACGCTCGAGGACGTGGTGACGGTCGATCCGAGGCCGATGGGACGCCCGGAGCAGGCGCTGGAGGTGCAGGAGGTGTATGAGACGATCGCGCAGCTGCCGGAGGACTTCCGCCTGGCGCTGGTGGCGGTGGACGTGCTCGGGCTCTCATACCGGGAGGCGTCGCGGGCGCTGCGCGTGCGCGAGGCCACGCTCACCACGCGGCTTTTCCGGGCGCGCAAGCAGGTCACGCGGCGCCTGGCGCCGGAGCCCGCCGAGGAGCAGCTGCCCACGCCGGCCCGAAGCGAGCAGTCCGGAGCACCCGATCCCGGCGGCCCCCCGCCCGACTCCTCCACCAACCACACGAGCGCGATCGACGCAATTCGGCGGGAAGAGAAGGGCGCAGGTGGAGTCCTGTCAAGTGGGGGAACACCATGAGCGAGCGCAACGCCACCACCGAAGCGGAGCTGATCGAGCTCGTCCGCTCGATCGACGTTCGCGCGCCCGAGGAGCTGCACCGCCGCACGGCGACGCTGATCGCCGAGCGGGCGCCGCGATCCCGACGCCGTGCGAGCTCCGCCGCGGCGCCCTCGCTCGGGCTGCGGCTGGGCGGCGGTGTCGCGGTCCTGGTCGCGGCGGTGCTGGCGCTCGCGATCGTGCTGGGCTCGGGCGGCAGCGGCTCCACCCTGACCCTGCAAGCGGCCGCAGCGCTGGCGCTGCGCCCGGCGACGATGAGCGCTCCGGCGGAGAGCCCACGCGTGCGCACCCAGCTCGCGGCTGCGGTCGACGGCGTCGCGTTCCCCTACTGGGGCGGGCGCTTCGGCTGGCACTCGGCAGGCGCGCGCACCGACCGGATCTCGGGGCGCGCGGTGATGACCGTCTTCTACGCCAACGGCCGCGGCCAGCGGATCGGCTACTCGATCATCGCGGGCACGCCCGCCCCGCGCCTCGGAGGGGGCGTGGTCAGATGGCGAGCCGGCACGCCCTACCACCTGCTGACCGAGGGCGGCAGCCTCCTCGTCACGTGGGTGCGCAGCGGGCATCTGTGTGTGGTGGCCGGCCGCGGGGTCCAGGGCGCGGCGTTGCTGGCGCTGGCCAGCTGGGACGATCGCGCCACGGCCGCCTGACCAGCGCCGGGGAAGATTGCCGGGCGTAGCGGCGTCTTTGCTCTTGAAGGCCCACCCCCAGATCTCCGCGGCCCGCGACACGCTCGAGGCCCGGGGACCCGATATCAGGAGGCATCTCCATGAAACGAACCTACGTCCTCTTGGCCAGCGTCCTGGCCAGCGCGGCGGGCGCCGTGACGGTCGCGAGCGCGCAGCGCGGCCTCCCCAGCGCCAGCGCTCACGCGAGCCGAGTTGCCGTGGTCGGGCTGCGCCAGACGAAGCTTGGCAAGATCCTGGTCAACTCCAAGGGCCACACGCTGTACGAGTTCACGAAGGACCATTCCAACAAGAGCGCCTGCGCGACGATCATGGAATGCCCGGGATCCTGGCCGGCGCTCAAGACGACCGGCAAACCGGTGCCGGGCGCGGGCGTTCGCGCTTCGCTGCTCTCGACGATCAAACTCCCGGGAGGCGCCAAACAGGTCACCTACGCCGGTCACCCGCTGTACGCCTACAGCGCCGACAGCGGCCCGGGAGAAACGTCCTACGTGGGGGAAGAAGCGTTCGGCGGCAAGTGGTACGCGATCAGCGCGTCCGGGCACACGGTGAAGTAGCGGCCGGGGCGTTCAAGCGCTGGGCACCGTGAGGGGCGGACCCGCCCAGCGCACGCCCTCCTCGAGCGACAGCGCCGCGAGCGCGTCGGACAGGCGCCTGCCGTCGGGCGCCCGCAGCTCGAAGTCGAGCTCGAGCGCGGGGATCAGGACGAAGCGCCGGCTCAGCAGCTGATCGTGGGGCAGCGTCATGCGCTCCTCCTGAAGCTCCACGTCACCCAGCAGCAGGATGTCGATGTCGATCGCGCGGGGACCGTGGCGCACGTCCCCGCCGCCACGGCCGAGCTCGCGCTCCAGGCGCTTGACCGCGTCGAGCAGCTCCAGCGGCGCGAGGGTGGTGCGCACACGCAGGCAGGCGTTCAGGAAGCTCGGCTGGTCGAGCAGCTCGCCGACGGGATCGGTGTCATAGACGGAGGAGGCGGCGAGCACCTGCACCCCGGCGGCGGGCAGCGCGTCAACGGCCGCCTGCAGGTGCTGGCGACGCTCGCCGACGTTGGAGCCGAGCCCGAGCAGCCCGGTATGGCCCTCGTGTGCGCTCATCGGCTGGACGGTAGCGGCGCCCGCGGGTCAGACACGCGTGGTCTGTAGGCCGGCCTGCGCGACCTTCTCGCCCATCGCCTGCGCGAACGGGATCAGGCCGGAGAGCGGGCGCACCATGACGGTGAAGTCGGCGATCAGCCCGTCGGCGTCGAAGCGCAGCAGGTCGATGCCCTCCAGCTCCCTGCCTGCCACGGAGGCCCGGAAGATCAGCGCGTGCGCGCCGTCGGCTTGGAGCTCGTCGGTGTAGCGGAAGTCCTCGACGGTCTGCCCGACGATCGACAGCAGCGCGGCGACGGTCTCCCGACCGACGAACGGGTGAAAGGTCGCGGGGCTGTGGAAGACGACGTCGGGCGCCAGCAGCGCGCGCACGGCGTCGATGTCTCCGCGTTCGACCGCCTCTCGGAATCGTGCCGCGCTGCTCATGCCCGAGCTCCCAGTCCGCCCTCGTGCAAGCCCGCCCACGCGTGCAGCCGGCGCAGCGGCTTGGGCGCCCACCAGGAGCGCTCGCCGAGTCGGCCCATCAGGGCGGGGACGAGCAAGGCACGGACCACGCTCGCGTCGATCGCAACCGCGAGCGCAGCTCCCACCCCGAGCTGCTTGATGAAGAAGATGTGCGAGGTCGCGAACGCGCCGATCGCGACGCAGAACAGCAGCGCGGCGGCCGTCACCAGCCGCCCGGTCCGCTCCAGCCCGAGTGCGACCGCCGCGCGCGTGGCCAGGCCTTCGTCGTGCGCCTCCTTGATCCGCGAGTACAGGAACACACCGTAGTCGGTGGAGAGCGCGAACGCGACCACGAACAGCAGCACGAGGTTGGACTCCTCGAGGCCCCCGATCGGGGTGAATCCGAGCA
>DAINPC010000262.1:0-3280 GCA_036743695.1 Solirubrobacteraceae bacterium
GGTGATGGCGGGGTGGGCGATCAGCCGTTCCGCCAAGGCTCCCGCTCGCGTGCGGTGCCCGGGGGCGTGAGAGCGGGTGAGCCGGATCTGCCAGCGATCCAGCCGGGGGCCGAGCAGGCGCAGCAGCGCCGGCATCGCCGTGAGCGCCAGCGCGACGCTCAGAATCCCAGAGATCACGACTCCGATTGCCACGGGTCCGAGCAGTCCCGGAGTTGCGACCCCGCTCGCGGCGAGCATGGTCAGCGCCAGTGTGCCGCCCGCCGCGGCGATCGTGCGTCCGGCACGAGAGGAGGCGATCGCCACCGCAGTCTGATGATCACGGCCGGCGGCCAGCTCCTGACGCACGCGCGAGACCATCAGCAGCGCATAGTCGACCCCGAGCGCGAGGCTCATCATCGCGGCGATTGCCACCCCCAGCGAGTTGATCGGCGTCAGGAAGCTCGCCAGCCACAGCAACCCGTGGCCGGCCATCACCGTCGCGGCCCCCATCGCGAGGGGCACCGCGGCAGCCACGGGCGATCCGAACACGAGCAGCAGCACGAGGATCAGCACCGGCACGGCGATCATCTCGGCCCGCTCGGTGTCCGCCATCGTGGCGTTCTGGATCGCGCGCCCGACCACGGCGACGCCGGTCAGGTAGCTGTGGACCGGTAGCCGCACGGTGCGGGCGATAACGGCTTCTGTGCCTGGAACCACCGCCATCGCCCGGCTCGCGGGCCGGATGTAGGTCACGAGCACGAACGCCGCCCCGGGACCCGGGCGCAGCGACCGGACCGTGTTGGACCGATCCCAGGGCGAGAGCACCTGAACCTGCCTGATCTGCCGCAGCGCCGCCACCAGCCGCTGCCCCTGGCGGTCTACCTCCGCCGACGGGCCGCGCAGCAGGACAGCGATCGGGATCGTGTTGCCGAACTTCGCGGCGAGCATCGCTTCGGCCCTGGAGGAGGGCGTGCCGGGCACCTCCAGGGACATCGGCGCAAGCCTGCCCTCCAGGCCACTGCCGAGGAACGTGAGCACGGCAATCGCCACACCCCACGCGAGCAGGATCGACCAGGATCTCCACCTCGGCACGGTGGGAGCCGGCTCGCTGCGCCTGCTCATCGCTACCTCCTGGGTGGTGATCGTCGAAGGGTCACTCCGCACCAACATGTCTCTATCCTGTGTATCATATATCAATGTTACATGAATCTATGTACCGTTGATCCCAGTTATGCTTAGGACATGGCCAGAGCGAAGACCGAGCAGCAGATGACGATCGACCAGCTCGCACAGACCACCGGGCTGACGGTGCGCAACGTGCGCAACTACCAGTCACGCGGGCTGATCCCGCCACCCGAGGTGCAGGGCAGGATCGGCTACTACGGCGCCGAGCACCTGGCGCGGCTGGCGCTGATCCGCGAGATGCAGGCCCAAGGCTTCAACCTCGCCGCGATCGCCCATCTACTGGAGGAAGCTCGAGGCGCCGGAGAGGAGGTCCTCGGCTTCACACGCGCGCTGATGACTCCCTTTGAGACTGAGGCCCCCGAGATCGTCGAGCACGCCGACCTGCTGGAGCGCCTCGGCGGCGAGGTCGACCCGAAGCTCATCGCCAAGGCCGAGAAGCTCGGCCTCGTGATCTCGATCGGCGAGCACAGCTTCGAAGTTCCCAGCCCAACCCTCCTGGCAGCCGGCGAGCGACTCGTCGAGCTCGGCGTCCCCCTGGAGGCCGCCCTTGAGACGATGGACAAGCTCAGACGCAACACCCAGCGCATCGCGGACACGTTCGTGCAGATGTTCCTCGACTTCATCTGGAAGCCCTTCGACGACGCCGGCCGACCCGAGTCCGACTGGCCCCAGGTGCGAGCGGCGCTCGATCAGCTTCGGCCGCTCGCCTCCGAGGCGCTCACCGCCGGCTTCGGACCCACGATGACCAAGGCCGTCGAGGTGGCGTTCGGCAAGGAGCTCGAGCGGGGAGTCGGACATGGTGCTGGCCGCGCGACGCAGCGCGCGCGGGGTCTCCCGGGGTAGGCGAACCTGACCACAGCCGGCCAGGCGTCGGCTCAGCCACCGACTGCCGCGCTCGCGACCCCGATCAGGGCCCGCTTGCGCTCGACCACCTCGCGCTACTCCGCGAGCGGGTGACCGCATGCGCCCGGCTCGCCGCCGTCGAGCTCCAGGACACGCCCACTAGCTAGTGTTGTGTCTCGGTTTTAGGTGGTGGTTGTCGTGAGGGTGGCGCGGCCGCGTTGTACCTTGGCGAGGATTTGCTCGGCGGTGGCGGTCCATAGGAATGGCTCGGGGTTCTCGTTGTTGGCTCCACTACCAGGGCGGAGCCACCTGTCATCTCGTGACTGCACAGCAGTGGATCTACGGCTCACGCGCCTGCTCTCCCCCGCTACCTGAGCCGTACGGCTACATCCAGGCCGGCACACCGACGCGGGCACAGCTGGCCGCACCGATCACGCCAACCTCGTCCGTGGCGCCGGAGGCCGGTGGGAGATCCGCGTCAGCTTTACCTCCCGGGTGGCGATCTCCAGCCTCCGAGGTGAATATCAGCTGCGGTGGCATGAACCGGGGACGCCACGCGAGGCGTACGGCTCCATGCCGTTCAACCCGGGCGCGTCCTACAGCTACAGCGGCATGATTCCCCAAACCCCGAACATCAAGGCGGGGCAGACCCTCACCGCGACGATCGACCGATTCCCAGTTGGCCCGTCCCTCGCTCCCGGGACCACCAGCGGCACCGTCAGCCTTCGCTACGCCGACGGTACCCTCATACAGGCCGAAGAAGACACCGTCAGCGTCCCGGTCGGGACGTTCAAGATCAGGGTCCCGTAGACCTCCACGCAGACGCCCGCTCAGATAGGCGACTCGTAGACCAGGCCGACAAGGATCGGGGCGCCGTGAACCTCAGGACCGCCACCCCCAAGCTAGCTCAACCACGCGTCCAAGGACCCCCGTCGCACAGGACTCCTCCCGCATGCAATAGGCCGCGATCGGATTCCCGCTCGCTCACGCGCTGCGCGAGCTACCGGCGCGCGACCGGGATCGATGCTCATGCTCGCTCCCCGACACGAGCGAGCATGCGGGCCCCGGGAAGCGGGTGCCCCAAAGGCGCCCCAGCGGACTGGCAAGCCTCTGCCGGGCTGCCATCAGACTGCCCCCAGCCGGCAGGCACAGCGGCCCGTTCGCGGCTAGGGAATGGTGGCCAGGTTCGCGAGGAGCGTGGCTCGCTGAGCTGGTGTTCCGCCCTCGGCGATGATCCATGCCGGTCCGGCTCGGCGGGCGCTGACGTCGTGGT
>DAINPC010000263.1:0-3270 GCA_036743695.1 Solirubrobacteraceae bacterium
ATAGGCCAGGTGCGAAATGGTCAGATCGTGCTCTTCGGCGGTCCGCTCGTCACCGATCCCACGTCGAGCGGTCCGATCACTCCGTACACGACCGCACAGCCGGCGCCGCCGGCGAGCGGCGTCTCAGTTCCGTAGGCACCTCACGCGCAAGGCGGCTGGCTCGTTCAACGAGCCGGCCGCTAGCCTGGCGTGGAGCAGCGCATCGTCGACCGGCTCGCCGCCGCGCTGGACTCCGGAGTCTGGGACACCGAACACGGCCTGAAGGGTGCCAAAACCCCGATCTGGCCTGAGATCCTGGGCCGACGGACCCTGGGAGCATCGCGCGAGGCTCCTCTTCTTCATCTATGGCGATATAGCGATCTTGGCAGCCGAAGAGATCCGTCATCGGCAGGCTGCTGCATGTGCGCGGAGCGTGATGATCGGGTTTATGAGCCCTACGCGCTCGAAGTTTGGGCCGATGCCCTCGCTCGTGGGCCCAAACCCAGCCGGGTTACGCCGAAATTGTCAGGAATGGGTTAGACCCCAGATTGGCCTTTTTGTAGGGGAAACGGCTCCATCCACCCCCGGTGCAGTATTCCCTGATAAGGAAGACGTCCCAGGTTCGAGTCCTGGATTGCCCACCATTTAGGCGAAGGTCGAACCGCCCCGGTCCCCGCAGAAGGGGCCGGGGCTTCGGCGTCCGGGAGTCGTGCTGAGCGTGTCGAGCGGCTCCTCAAAGCTCTGATGGCCGCTTGAGCTGACCCGTGGCCGACGCGGCCGGCAGCTGTCTCGCGCAATGCGACAGCGCCGGCGTCCTCGCCCCAGACGCCTGCTAATCGTCCGAAGCGAGGGTGACCATGGCCCTTGCTCGGACGCTCGCTCGTACCAAGAAAGCAGCAGCGCGGAGCTCTCGCCGCGATGCTTCAGCCGCGTTTGCTCGCCGTGCGTTTCGTGGGTGAACTCCGTTTGGATGCACCTCGTTTGGCGGGCGAGCTCGGTTTCGCGGCAGGACTTGCTGTGCCGGGCGAGCTCAGATCTTTCTGCAGCTGTTCGAGGTCGCGCAGGACGGCCTTGTTCATCTTCTCGAGGTCGCGACGTGCGTCCCGCAGGAGCCTCGCTACGTCTTTGCGAAGGTCCTTTCTGCCTGTCCGGATGCTGCCGCGGATCGCACCCAGCTCCTTCTCGGTGGCCTCGAGTGCTGTTTTGATTCGAGCGATCGCACGTCCGTTCTGCTCGAAGCGTGCACGCGCGGCTGCGGTCACTCGTGGGCGAGCAGCCGGTTTCTTGGCGGTCGCTTTACGCGTGGATGCTGCTTTGGGAGCGGCGGTTTTCCGAGCTTTGGCTTTACTTACTGGCGGCATCGATGCTCCTTTGTCTTGGAAGTGCAGCACGCTTTGCCACCGAGGTTCTCACAGTTCTCGGCCGCAAGGCCTCGCGAGAGCCGACCCCGAAGTCATCGAGTCCGAGATTCTGCTGGGTCTGCGCGACGTCCGTATTGGACTGTTTGTCGCTGCGACCATCGAGGCGTTCGCTCCACCACGAGTGCGGTAGTGGTGGCCAAATGGGTCGCTCGCCGACCAAGCCGAGACGGCGACGACGATTGCCCGGAGGCTTCTAGGCCTGCCCGATGGCTGGAGTGTCGCAATGACGCGTCGTTCCCACGATCGAAGGGGCGACCGTGGCCTGGGCTGAGCTGGTCGATGTTCTGCCTCCCGGCGCGCAACCGCTCGTAGCCGGGATCCATGCCAAGGACGATCCCGCTGCGTGACTCTGTGCCTGCATCGGACGCTTGCCTGCCGTACGCTGCGGTCGTCATGACGACTGGGCAGATCGACTTCGCCGCCGAGGGCCTCCTCGACGGTCGGCAAGGGGAGCGGCGCGCCGAGCGCATGGCACTGCTCGAACACCTCGCCGCCGAAGGGGTGCCGCTGGCTGAATTGCGCCGAGCAACGGCGGCGGGCACGCTCATCTTCCTGTCGGCCGATCGGGCGATCTTGGGTACCGAGCGCTACACCGCGGCACAGGTGGCCGATCTCAGCGGCGTGGATCTGGAGTTCCTCATCGCGGCCCGCCGTGCGATGGGCCTACCTATTGCGGAGCCTGACAAGCCCGCCTACACCGAGGCCGATCTCGAGTCGGCCCAGATGATCCACGCCACGCGTGACGCCGGGGTTTCCGACGAGGAGATCCTCGACCTTCTGCGCGTCCTCGGACGCGGACTATCCCTGGCTGCCGTGAGCCTGCGGGCGCTTCCGCTGAGGCTCGCCCTCCAACCTGAAATCAGCGAGCAGGAGCTCGCTGAGCGCTATACCGAGATCGCGTCACAGCTCTATCCGCTGCTCGACCCCCTGCTGCGCAACCTGCTCGCCCTGCACCTGCGCCATGCTGCACAGAGCGACGCGGTCGACGCGATGGAGCACAGCGGGGTACGTCTCCCCGGCTCGCGCGAAGTGGCGATCTGCTTCGCGGACCTTGTCGGCTTCACGCGCCTCGGTGAGGAAGTCCCGCCCGACGAGCTGGGCCGCTTGGCGGCGCGCTTGGAAACACTCGCCGCCGAGGTCGCCGAGCCGCCCGTGCGGTTGGTCAAGACGATCGGGGACGCCGCGATGCTCGCCTCGGTCGAGCCCGAGCCGCTGTTGGACGCCGCCCTACGGTTGCTCGACGCAGCGGACTCCGAGGGTCATGATTTCCCTCAGATGCGCGCGGGCGCAGCCCTCGGACCCGCCCTCCCGCGCGCCGGCGACTGGTTCGGGCGGCCCGTCAACCTCGCCAGCCGCATCACCCAGGTCGCACGCCCCGGGAGCCTGCTGGTCGAGCGCGAGATGCGCGAGTCCGCGCGCGAGGCCTACCACTGGTCCAATGCGGGTGAGCACCGCCTGCACGGCATCCGCGAGCCGGTGACCCTGTTCCGCGCGCGTCGGCTGGAGCCCGCCTGAGGACTCAACCCCGATATGTCCGTAGAACACCTCGACGATCTGCGAGCGGCGACTCGGCACGCACGCGAGCGCTACCAGCTGTACGAAGCAAAGGCTTACGGGCCGCGGCCCACCAGCCCAGCACGTCTCCGTGAGCTCCAACGCTGCTACGAGCAGGCAGATGCACGGCTTCGTGCCGCTGAGGCTGAGGCACAGCGCACCGGCGCCGCGGGAGATGCGAGTGTCAGCGGCAGCCTTCGTGGACGATCGCTTCGGACGAGCCTCAACACTGACGCGCATCAACGCCGATACTTCTGCATTGCGTCGCGTAAGCGGGCGCGTGCAGCGTCGGCGTCGGCGCGACCGGATCTCGTCC
>DAINPC010000264.1:0-3220 GCA_036743695.1 Solirubrobacteraceae bacterium
GGCTGCTCACGCCGTTGAAGTTGGCCAGCAGCGAGCTCGACGCGTTGGCGAGCGCCGACGGTGCGGCCTGCGGCGAGCCGGTCGCGGGCGTGGCCGCTCCGGATGGGCCGTGCGGAACGCGACGCGCCCCGCGGGAGCGCTGGGACGCGAGCGGCTGCACAGCGAGCGTCGTGGCGCTCGATTGCGCGGCCATGCCAACGGTTGCGCTCTGGTAGAGCGTCGTGGCCGGTTCGCCCGCCAGAGCGGCGGGCGCCGAGACGAGTGCCGCGCACAGCGCCGCCCCGAGTGCGTGCATGAAACGAGAATCCCTCCTCACCGCAGACTCCCTCCCACAGTTGACCTCACACGAGGGGTTGAGCATACGGCGATCGGTCCGGCTGGGAGCCCGTGCACTGGCAGAATGGGCTGACGATGCGCCGAACGGGACTCGGGGAGATCATCGACCTCCGCTACGACGGCCGGGCGGGAGCGCTCGGGGCATGGGTGGACGGCGAGGTCCTGATCGACTGCGGCCCGAGCGCATGCGTGCACGAGCTGCTCCGAGGGCTGGGCGAGCGCAGGCCGAGGCAGCTGCTGCTCACGCACATCCACTTCGACCACGCGGGCGCGACCGGAGCACTGGTCGAGCGCTGGCCCGATCTGACCGTGTACGTGCATCCGCGCGGCGCTGCGCACCTGGTCGACCCATCGCGGCTCGTGGCCAGCGCCCGGCGGGTGTTCGGCGAGCGCTTCGATCGGCTCCTGGGAGACGTGGTGGCGGTGCCGGAGGCGAACCTGCGAACGATCGAGGACGGGCAGCGCATCGGACGCTTTCGAGCGGCCTGGACGCCCGGCCACGCGCACCATCACGTGGCGTTCCTGGATGAGGAGAGCGGCTGGGCGTTCCCCGGCGACGTCGCCGGCGTGCGCCTGGCCCCGGGCGTGGTGATCCCGCCCACGCCGCCGCCGGACATCGACCTGGACGCCTGGCGGGCGTCGCTGGACGTGCTCGCGGCCTGGCAGCCGGAGCGTCTGGCGCTGCCGCACTTCGGCCTTGTCGATGACCCCACGGCGCACATTGCGCAGCTTCGCGAGGCGCTCGATCGTCACGAGCGCTGGGCGCGGGAAGGCGAGGACGTGTTCGTGCAGCGACTGAGCGACTACCTGCGGGCGCACCTGCCGCCCAGCGCAGCTGAGGATTACGAGTTCACGTCGATGGCCAGGCCGAGTGCTGCCGGCCTGCGCCGCTGGTTGGAGCGCGCCGAGACGGCTCAGAAGGCCGAGGCAACCCGCACAGCAGGCTAAGCGCGCAGCGCGGGGAGGCGGGGGTGGTGGGGCCTGCGAAGCGCACCGGGCCTCCCACCGGCTGAGGTCCCGGGGCGATTGGCGCTCACTCGTCTGGGCTCCTCGCGCGAGGCTGAGACAATGCTGCGACGCAACCAGCTGGGCTCATCGCTCGCTTTGCGTTCGCGGTTGCCGAGACCGATACCCGGATCCACTGGTGGTTGCGCCAGGCGTGCGAGGGTCGAAGGCATCATCGGATGTCACAGGCGCCGGAGCGTCGCGGTCTTGGGTCGGGTTGGAATCGGGGGGCGCGCGAGACGGTAGCGCAGCGAACGCGAGCAGCGCCGCGACGCCTGCGACGACCGCGCCGGCTGCAATCGAGACGTGGCTGCCGTTCATGAACGCCGAGCGTGCCGCGTGGGCAAGCAGCGAGCCGGCGTTGCCACCGACGGCCGACGCGACGCCGAGCGCGCCGCCGAGCGAGCCTGTGATCGTATGAAACGCGCCCGCCGGCACGTGGTGGGAGGCGAGCGCGCTGGTGAGCCGATGTTGGTAGCGAGTGGAGAGCATGCTGCCGATGACCGCGACCCCCAACGCACCACCGAGCTGGATCGCGACGCCGTAGGTCGCCGAGCCGACCCCGGCCTCTGCGCGCGGAACTGATCCGAGGATCGAGTCGGCGACGGTCGGCATCAACAAGCCCGCACCCAAACCGAGCAGCAGCATGCCGGGAACGATCGCCGCGTAGCTGGCGGAGGTGGTGGATGCTGCCGAGATCTGCCACAGGCCACATGCGATCGCCGACAGGCCGGCCGTCGCCGTGAGCTTGCTGCCGACGGCGCGCACGATCAGCGTCGACAGCGGGGCTGTCGCGGCTAGCACGCCCGCCGTCGGCAGGATCCGCACGCCGGCCTGCAGTGGCGAGAAGCCGAGGTCGGTCTGTAGGAACTGGGTCAGTACGAACACTGCCCCGAACACCGCAAACAGACCGAGCGCGACCGCAACGATCGCGGCCGAGAACCGCTTGGAGCGAAAGAAGGCGAGCTTGAGCATCGGATGGTCGCTGCGGGCCTCCCAACCCACCAGCAAGACCAGCGCGGCGATCCCGGCACTGCCGACTGCGACCACCCTCGGCGACGTCCAGCCGCGGATCGGAGCCTCGATGATCGCCCACAGCAGCAACCCGAGCCCGAGAATCGAGAGCATCGAGCCGCCCGGATCAGGCCTGTCGGCGGCCGGGTTGCTTGACTCCGGCACGAGCCGCCATGCCGCGAGGGCGCCGACGATCGCCACCGGCACGTTCACGAAGAACACCGAGCCCCACCAGAATCGCGCCAGCAGCAGCCCGCCCGCGAGGGGGCCGATCGCCAAGCCTACGCCCGTCGTCCCACCCCACAACCCGATCGCTCGGGCTCGCTCCTGCGGGTCTCGAAACACATCGTTGAGAATCGACAAGCCCGCGGGGATGGTCAGGGCGGCGCCGGCTCCCATGGCCGCCCGCCACACGATCAGCGAGCCCACCGAGTCCGAGAACGCGGCCCCGAGGGATGCGATCGCAAACACGACAAAGCCGGAGAGAAACAGTCGCTTGCGCCCGAGGTGGTCAGCCACGCTGCCCGAAACCAGCAGCAGGCCGGCGAACACCATCGCGTACGCGTCGACGATCCACTGCAGGTCGCTCGACGTGGCGTGCAGCTTGCGCACGAGCGTGGGCAACGCGACATTGAGAATCGTGTTGTCGATGTTCACGACCAGGACCGCGACGCAGAGCACGCACAACACGGCCCACCGGCGCGAGCCCGTCTCTCCCGACGACCTCACCGCCACTGACGAGACGGACAGAGCTACAACCCTCCGATCAACCCGTCGGCTTGCATTTCCGCGAGGCTCCCAGACACACCCTCGGCCCGCATCGGGCTTTCTCCCAACCGGCGATGTGGAAGTCCCGCATGGCTGC
>DAINPC010000265.1:0-3201 GCA_036743695.1 Solirubrobacteraceae bacterium
CCAGACGATCACCGTCTATCAGCGCACGGCCGGCACGGGCGGCTTCCAGGTCCTCGGCACCACGGCCACCGGCGCGGGCGGCTTCTACGCGATAGTGGCTCCGAACGTCACTGCCAACAGCTCCTTCTACGCGAGTGCGATCGGCGCCCGCAGCCCCAACCGGACCGTCAGGGTCGCTCCCCAGGTCACGCTCAAAGGCCCGGTGGAAACGGCGCAGCTGCGCACCGGCACCGGCAGGCACAACCGCGTGACGTTCTCGGGCACGGTCACCCCGGCGGACGCCGGTGCAATCGTGGTGCTCCAGCGGGAGAATGCCACCAGCAGCGAAGAATGGCACGTGATCCAGCGCGAGCTCGTGGGCGAAGGTGGCGTCTACTCGATCACCCACACGTTTGCGATGCCGGGCGACGCCAACATCCGGGTCGTGGTGCGCGCGCACAGCAGATTCTCCGTGCGCGGCATCTCCAACACGCTCTCCTACGACATATCCCAGACGGAGAACCCGCGTCTGACGATCAACTCCTCGACCGACCCGATCGGCTATGGCCAGTCGACCACGCTCACCGGGACGCTCGCCGGAGGCGCCAACCAGCCGGTCACGCTGCTGGCACACACGACGGGGACTAAGTTCGCACCGGTGACCAAAGCCACGACCAACGGCAGCGGCGAATACTCGTTCGTCCAGACGCCGCTACAGAACACCAGCTACAAGGTGACGGGTGGCGCCGTCAACTCCGCGGTCCTGTTCGAGGGCGTCAAGAACATCCTGACCGCAGGAGTCTCCGCCACAACGGTCCAATCGGGCAAGACGCTGACGTTCTCGGGCACGGTGGCTCCGGCGCGCGTCGGACACGTCGTCTACCTCGAGCGCGAAAACGCCTTTGGCGGCGGCTTCCACGTGGTCGACGTGGGCACGTTGGCAGCTGACTCCACCTACTCGATCGTCCAGCCGATCTTCGGTACGGGCAAGGGGGTCTTCCGCGTCAAAGTGCCGGGCGACCCGGTCAACCAGGCGGCATCGAGCTCGCCGTTCACGATCGAAGTCACACCCGCGGCGTCCGGCGCTCTGCGACCCCATCAGCAGAGCAAGCTGCCCGGGGAAGGTCAGGTCTAGTCCGGGGGGACGCCTCGCTCGCGCTCTGTGGCCGTCTCCTCGGGGGCGGCCACAGATGCGCGGCAGGGAATGCCCGCCCGCCTCAGGCGGCGACCGCGCGCGACTGCAGGTGCGCGCCGACCTTGCGCTTGACGCGCTGCAGCGCGTTGTCCACGGTCTTGGTGTCGCAGGTCAGCCGCTCGCCCACCTGCTCGTAGGAGTAGCCGTCCAGGTACAGCGACAGCACGCGGCTCTCCAGCTCGGACAGCGCGGTCGAGAGGCACCCCACCAGCGAGCGAAGCTCCTCGGAGGAGATGACCTGGTTGACCGGATCGTGGACGGTCGGCCCTGGCAGCATCTGGTCGAGGGTGGGCACGTCGTCGCCGGCGCCGGCGGGCGTGGACGAGAACGACACGTACTGGTTCAGCGGCGTGTGCTTGTTGCGCGTGGCGGTCTTCACGGCGGTGATGATCTGGCGCGTTATGCAGAGCTCGGCGAAGTTGCGGAAGCTCGACTCGCGGTCGGTGCGGAAGTCGCGGATGGCCTTGTAGAGGCCGACCAGTCCCTCCTGGATCAGATCGTCGGAGTCGCCACCGGCGAGGAAGTACGAGGATGCCTTCAGGCGCACGAAACCGTGGTAGCGCCTGACGAGACGGTCGTATGCATTGCGATCACCCTGCTTGGCCAGGGCGATCAGGAACCCATCCTCGACCTTAGGTTCAGAGTTAGGGTTATGGGAGATTCGGGCCACGAGCAGATCCTTTCTCGGAGGCCACCGGCTAGGCAGCCCCGATTTGCTCAGTGGCGCACTCCTCCCCTGGCGCCAAAGCTATTCAATTCCCAAGGCTTCTCAACCTTAGGTTCAGCGTTATGTCGGCGCCAGCCTCGCACAGTTATGAACCGTTGTCAAGCTTTCCTGCCCCGACTCTGCAAGATCTCGTACAGAACCGCGGACGCCGCGGCGCTCACCCCCAACGACTCGATCCTCCCCAGCAGCGGCAGCGCGATCAGCTCGTCGCATGCGCCCGCCACACGCGGGCGCAGGCCGCTGCCCTCGCTCCCCAGCACCAGCACCACCCCCGCGCCGCTGTAATCGGGTGCGTCGTAGGCGACGGGGACGCGCCCGTCCGCGCCCTCGGCGCTGGCGCCGTAGCACCAGCAGCCAGCCCTGCGGGCATCGGCGAGGAAGTCGGCGAGGTTGCGCACGCGTGCCACGGGCAGGTGCTCGACGGCCCCGGCCGAGGCCTTGCACACCGCCGGGGTCACCTCGGCGGCACGGCGCTCGGGGATCACCACCCCGGCAGCCCCCGCGCACTCCGCGCTGCGGCAGATCGAGCCCAGGTTCTGCGGGTCCTGGATCTGGTCGAGCGCCACCAGCAGGGGATTCTCGCCGCGCAGCAGATCGTCGGTGCTCGCGTAGTGGTAGGCGCCCGCGTCCGCGCACAGCCCCTGGTGGGCGCTGGAGCCGCAGCGCCGCTCGATCTCATCGGCGGCGACCGCGCGCATCTGAACATCGCGCAGCCATGGCTCGCGCGCGGCTCCGGCCGTCGCCCAAACCTCGCTGACGCTCCCCGCGCGGCGCCCCCGCAACGCCTCCCTGACGGGGTTGCGGCCGTACAGGATCACAGCGGCAGCAGCTCGAAGCCGCCCGCGCCGTCGCGGACCTCCCAGCCCTGTGCGGCGATCTGGAGGCGCAGCTCATCCGCGGCTGCGAAGTCGCGCCGGGTGCGGGCCTGCTCGCGGCGCACGGCCAGCTCGCGCACGGCGTCGGGGGCCTGTTCGGACGCGTCGAGCAGGCTGTCCAGGCCGAGCACGCCCAGCATCTCGCGCAGGTGGCCATCGCCCACGGGCTGCTCGCGCGCGCCGCTCGCCTGGCGAATCCACTCGTTGAGCACGGCCAGCGCCTCGGGCGTGTTGAAGTCGCGCGCCAGCACGTCGAAGAAGCGATCGCGCAGCCCGCTCAGGTCCGCGGGCGACTCGCCCGCGGACAGCCGCCGCCCGGCCTCGCGGATGCGGCTGACATTGGCGCCGGCCTGCTCCAGCGCCGCGTGTGAGAACGCCAGCGGCTGGCGGTAGTGCCCGGAGACGAGATACATCACGACCGTCTC
>DAINPC010000266.1:0-3176 GCA_036743695.1 Solirubrobacteraceae bacterium
CACATCGTGGCGCCGCAGATCTTCGGGCACACGCTGCGGATCAATCCGCTGCTGGTGATCTTCGCCCTGCTGCTCGGACTCCAGCTCCACGGAGTGGTGGGCGCGCTGATCGCGCTGCCGATCCTCTCGATCCTGCGCGAGACCGCTGTCTACCTGAGCCGGCACATCACGTTCGAGCCGTGGGATCGCACGCCGCACAGGCTGTTGTGAGCACCGTCCTCAGCGTCACCGCGCTCGCCAAGCGCTACGGCGAGCTGGACGCTCTGCGAGACGTTGCATTCCAGCTCGACGCCGGCGAAATGGTGGCCGTGGTCGGTCCCAACGGCGCGGGCAAGACCACGCTGCTGTCGATCGTCGCGGGGATCCAGCGCCCCAGCTCGGGCACCGTGAGCTGCGACGCGCGCGATGTCGGCTGGGCGCCCCAGCAGCCCGCCGTCTACTCGAAGCTCTCGGTGGAGGAGAACCTGGAGCTGTTCGCTCGCCTGGAGAAGGTCCCCGATCCGGGCGCCGCCGTGCGGCGGATGCTCGAGCAGACGGGTCTGGCCGAGCGGGCACGGGAGCCCGTGGGCCGCCTCTCCGGCGGCAACCGCCAGCGCGTGAACGTGGCACTCGGGCTGATAGCCGACCCGCCCGTGCTGGCGCTGGACGAGCCCTCCGCGTCGCTTGACCCGGGCCAGCGCGAGCGGCTGTGGGACTTCATCACGGGCCTGGCGGGCGCGGGCACGGCGGTGCTGTTCTCCACCCACAACGTCAGCGAGGCTCAGCGCTACGCCGACCGCGTACTCGTGCTGGCCGATGGGCGCCTGCTGTTCGACGGCGGCCCCGACGCGCTGCTGCGGGACGCAGGCGATGGTGCCGGCGGAGACCTCGAACGGGCGCTCGTGCGCTTCCTGGCGGCGCGTGCGCCCGCGTCGGAGCAGGCCTCCACATGAGGTGGCTGCTGCGCAAGGACCTGCTGATCCTGCGCCGCTCGCGGCTGCTGGTCGCGCTGCTGATCGTCTACCCGGTGGCGATCGCGCTGCTGATCGGCTTCGCCATCTCCCGCAGCCCGTCGCGCCCGCGTGTGGCGATCGTCGACGAGACGCCGCCCGGGGAGACCATCCAGGTGGGTGGCCAGCGCGTCGAGGTCAGCCAGTACGCGCGACACCTGTTCAGCCAGGTTCAGTCCGTCAGCGTCTCCTCACGCGCGCAGGCGGTCGAGAAGGTCAAGTCGGCTGATGTGCTCGCGGCCGTGGTGATCCCGCCGGACATCGCCGCGCGGATCTCCTCGGGAACCGCGCAGGGAGAGCTGGAGGTCATCTACAACGGCGACGCGCTGGAGCAGTCGCTGGTGCAGTCGCAGCTCGGCTCGGCGCTCGCGCAGGCGAACCTGGGCTTCTCCGAACAGCTCCAGCGGGCAGCCGCCAAGGCGATCGACCTGCTGCTGAAAGGAGGCAACCTCGGTGTGCTGGGAGCGCCCAACGACCTCATCGGCCTCGACCAGATTCCACCCGTGCTGGCGCGCGTCATCGCCCACCGGCCCCCCGGCAGCGACCGCGCCGCGCTCGAACGGGTGGCGAGCTTCGCCGACTTCGCCGCGCAGAACCTGAGCGTGAGCAAGAAGGTGCTCTCGACCGTCGGGCAGCCGATCCGCGTCAAGAGCACGCTGCTGCACGGCCGGCGCACGCCGCTGAACACCTTCGCCGTGGTCGTCGCCGTCAGCGTCTCGCTGATGTTCGTCTGCGTCCTGCTCGCCGCCGGCGGCGTGGCGCTGGAGCGCGAAGAGCGCGCCCTCCCGCGTCTGGTGCGCGGGCTGGTCTCGCGGGAGTCGCTGCTCGCCGAGAAGGGCCTGCTGGCAGCGGGCTGCTCGTTCGTGGTCGCGCTGGCCATGCTCGCCGGCGTCGGCGGGTTCGTGTCGCTGGACTGGGGCCGCTCGGGTCTGTGGCTCCTGGCGCTGGCCTTCGGCGCGATCGCGTTCGGCTCGCTGGGCGTCGCCATCGGTGCGCTCGCCCGCGAGGTGCGCGCCGCTTCGCTGCTGGCCTTCCTGCTGTCGCTCCCGCTGGCGTTCCTGGCGCTCGTCCCCAGCGGGTCGGTCTCCGGCGGCTTCTACGCGGCCATCGGCGCCGTCTCGTTCGTGTTCCCCTTCAAGGCATCGCTGCAGGCGCTCGACGCGGCCGTCAACGGTGCCGCGCCCGGCATCGGCGGCTCGCTGGCGCACCTGGCCGTCCTGACGCTCCTGTTCGGCGGGCTCGCGCGCGCCGGGCTGCGGCGCGTCGATTGAGCCCCGCGTCGTCGGCGAGGCTCTAGTCTGGAGAGAGCCATGGCCTTTCCACAGACGCGCATGCGCAGACTGCGGGCCACGGCCGGCCTGCGAGGACTCGTGCGCGAGACGGATCTGCGCGCGGGCCAGCTCGCGCTGCCGCTGTTCGTGGCCGAGGCCGGATCGAGCGGCGACGGCAGCGGCCGTCAGCCGATCGCCACGATGCCGGGAGTCGATCGCCTGTCGCTCGCCGCCGCCGTCGAAGAGGCGCGGGAGGCGGCCGCGCTGGGCGTCGCGGCGGTGCTGCTGTTCGGCGTGCCCGCCACCAAGGACCGAGAGGGCTCGGGCGCCTGGGAGGAGGACGGGATCGTGCAGCTGGCCGTGCGCGCCATCAAGCGGGCTGAGCCCGAGCTGCTCGTGATCACGGACGTGTGCCTGTGCGAGTACACCGACCATGGGCACTGTGGTGTGCTGCGCGAGGACGGCGCGGTGGACAACGACGCGACGCTGGAGCTGCTCGGACGCGCGGCCGTCAGCCACGCCCGCGCCGGCGCCGACCTGATCGCCCCCTCGGACATGATGGACGGGCGCGTGGGCGCGATCCGCGAGGCGCTCGACGGCGAGGGGCTGGCCGAGACTCCGATCCTGGCCTACTCGGCCAAGTTCGCCTCCGCCTTCTACGGACCCTTCCGCGAGGCCGCCGACTCGGCCCCTGCGTTCGGCGACAGGCGCGGGTATCAGATGGATCCGGCCAACGGCCGCGAGGCTGTGCGCGAGGCGCTGCTCGACGTCCAGGAGGGCGCTGACATGGTCATGGTCAAGCCAGCGCTGGCATACGGCGATCTGATTCGCGCGGTCAAGCAGGCCACACGCCTGCCGGTGGCGGCCTACAACGTCAGCGGCGAGTATGCGATGGTCAAGGCCGCCGCCGCCGCCG
>DAINPC010000267.1:0-3159 GCA_036743695.1 Solirubrobacteraceae bacterium
GCGTCGGCGCAATCGCGGGAGCCTCATTGGTCACCCTCTGACGCGAGCTGGCCTTTCCGAGCCTAGTCGCTCTCTGCGCATCATGTAGCCGCGTCGTCGCTCCCCGGACATTGAGCGCCCGGAGCCGTCGCTCATCACACGATCCGATCATGGTGTTCGGTAGCGCAACCAGCCAAACGGGACATGAGGGCTGGAGGTCTAGGCTGTCCATGGCCCCCGCCCCGCACGTCGAGGGCGATCCCCCTATAGCCTTTGGCCAGATCGCGCCGACCGGGGGCCCCTGCGGGGCGCCCCAGGATGGCTCCGCCTGAAGTGTCTGGCCATCATGGCGGCCGGGTGGAACGTCCCATTTCCGCAGCAGCCGCCCCCTCGCCGTCTCATCAAGAGCGCACGGCCTGTCTCACGGGCACCTCAGCCTGTCCACCGGCGAGACGCAGAACGCTCGGCCGACCGCCACGGTTCAGGTCCGAGGGCGGTGGTGCCGGCGCCGGAGTCGCCAGCACGGCCTCGACGTGGCCCGCGACGAGCAGTTCCGCTGTGTCGCCGGCTGGCAGGGGTCGGCCGAACAGGAAGCCCTGGGCGTACACGCAGCCCATGCGCGCCAGGGCCGTCGCCTGGGCCTGGGTCTCGACCCCCTCGGCGACGGCCGAGATGCCGAAGTCACGCGCCATGTGGACCATCGCCTCGGCCAGCCTGGTCCGCGGCCCCGGGTCGGTGTCGAGCGCGGACACGAAGGCCCCGTCGATCTTGATCCCATCCACGGGGAAGTCCGCAAGGTAGGTCATCGAGGCGTAGGCGGTCCCGAAGTCATCGATGACGACTCGCACACCGGCCCGCCGCAGCGCCTCGATAGTTCGCGCGACCTGCGCAGCGTCACGCACGAGGTCCGTCTCGGTGAGCTCGATCGCGATGCTGCCAGGTCCCAGGCCCGAGCCGGCCAAGTCCGCGGCGACTTCGCGCAGGAAGCCGGGCGCCTCGAGTTGTCGCACCGACACGTTGATGTTCAGGACCTGGGGCCGTCGCAGCGTGCCGGTGCGCTGCCATTCGATCGCCTGCCCGATCGCGGTTCGGAGCACCCAGCGCTCGAGGGGGCCCATCAAGTCGCTCGCCACGGCTACCGGCAGGAACGCACCCGGCAGCAGCAGGCCGCGGACCGGATGAAGCCAGCGGACCAGGGCCTCGAGACCGGTGATCTTCCCTGTGGCGAGCTCGACGATGGGTTGGTAGTAGAGATGCAGCTCGCCGCGCGCGAGCGCCAGGCGCAGGTCCGCCTCGAGCCCCTGCCGCTCGCGCAGCGCCGCGTCGTGGTGCGGCGAGTACAGGGCGTGCGCCGCCCCGCCGTCGGACTTGGCCTGGTACATCGCCTGGTCGGCGCGGCGCAGCAACTGGTCGGCGCGTTCGCCGTCGGCCGCAGCGGCCATCCCGACGCTCGCCGTCACAAAGCAGGGGCTGCCCTCCACGACCACAGGCGCCGCCAGGAGGTCGTTGATCCGTACCGCGATGCTGCGGGCGGCTTCCTCATCCTCTCCATCGAGCAGCACCGCAAACTCGTCCCCGCCGAGGCGCCCGACTGAAGTGGCCGCTCGGATCCCACTCCGCAGACGCAGGCCCACGGCGGTCAGGACGGCATCGCCGACGGCGTGTCCGAGCAAGTCGTTGACTGCTTTGAGGCGATCGAGGTCGATGTACAGGATGGTGACGACGTTCCCCGTGCGCGGCCGGCGTTCCAGCGCGCGCTCGAGTTGCTCGATGAAGGCGGACCGGTTCTCCAGCCTGGTGAGCGGGTCGTGCGAGGCCTGGTACTGGAGCGCAACCGCCAGCCGGGCGCCCTCCACTGTCAGCTCCCGCTGCTCGCGCAGGCTGAGCACGACCCGGTAGATCACGAGCAGATACAGCGCGGCGGATCCCAGCAGCACCGAGGGGACGTCGAGCGTCGCACCGCGCACGGAGGCCCCGAAGGCCGTAGCCGGCGCGGCCACGGCACCACACGCGAGCAGCGCGATCCGTAGGCGAGGCATCCCATCCGGCAGGGCGGGGGTCTCGACGGAACGCTCGCCGGCCAGGGCCATCGCCGGATGGAGCGCCGCGGCGCCCAACGCGAGGTATCCGATCAGCCAGCCGGCATCGACCAGCTGACCGACCTGGTAGGTGCCGTCGATCGACAGGAAGATGAACCAGATGTCAGCGAGGAGGTTGGCTCCGAATGCGAGCGCGAGCAAGGCAAGGCTGACGTGGGCCCGCCGGCTGACAAGCAGGAGATGGGTGGTCACGGCCAGGAGAAGGAGGTCAGCGAACGGATACGCCGAGGACACCACGAGCCCAAGGGGCGACAGCGTCGGATCTGCCAGATATGGATCGAACACGAGGGTCCAGGCCACGACGGCGGCCGCGCCCGCGACGATCAGCGCGTCGACCCAGGCGGCCCGATCATCGGACCTCCCGCCCCGTCCCGCGAGCTGCACCAGGCCGGCTGCGAGCGCGATGTATCCGCCGAGGTACATCGCGTCGGCCACGGATGGGAAGGGCTCGGTCCCGGACCCGGCACCCAACAACGAGAGGGTCAGGTCGCCGGCGGCCTGAAGGGCCACGCCGAGCGCGAGGGCGAACCAGGCCGCGCGGCGGGCCGGCCGATGCACGCGCACCCCCACGAGGATCGCAACCACTGCGCCAAGCCCGTAGAGGTCGTATCCGAGGTCCTGCTGGTGCTGGGTGGCCAGGAGGAAGTAGACACCGAGGCCCAGGAGGCCCAACAGGCCATAGGCGGTCCATGTGGAGGCTCGCCAGTCCGCCAGGCGCCCGCCGCGCTCGGCCGCCACAGGTCCAAATGCCTGTGCAGGCACGAGATCACTGGCTCGGGCCATTCAGCCGACTCCGCCGACGCGACAAATTCTCGCGCCGTTCGGGAGGCGGACGGCGGCGAAGAAGGGCACGCTTCTTCCTCGGTTCGTGACGGGGGGTGCAGTGTCGGGACGCCCAGAATGCTGCGCGCCCTCATGGTCCCCGGCCATGGCGCGATCGTTCCGGGCGCGTAGTACCCGGCGGCGTCCGTCGTTCGCCACGCAGGCAGCTGGGGCCGCGCGTCGCCACGTGCCACCACAGACGATGGGTTCATGGTGTAGGGGCACGCAGCCCGTTGCGAAACGCGTCGAACTTGTGCGC
>DAINPC010000268.1:0-3141 GCA_036743695.1 Solirubrobacteraceae bacterium
GCCTGGATACCCGTCCCGGGGTTGAATCACGCGGAGCTGCTCGGCGAGCTGGTGCTGCGTCATGAAGTCCGGGGCAATCTCCTGCCCGACGCCCAGCTGGCGGCGCTCGCGCTCGAGCACGGATTGACCGTCTGCTCCGCCGACACCGACTTCGCGCGCTTCACGGAGGTCCGCTGGGAGAACCCGCTGGCCTGAAACGCCCGCCGGCCCGGCCGGCGGCCAGGACTTGGCCCGGGTACACAGTCTTCGGCTCAGCCGCTGTCCGCCTCCGCGCCGCGCTGCTCCGCGAAGTGCTTGCTGAGCATGGTCAGCTGGCCCTGGTAGTTGGAGCCGATGTCCTTGCCGTAGAGCACGTCCGGCTCCTCCGCCATCCGCTCGAACGCCAGCTTGCACACGGGCTGGCGGTGCTCGACCATGAAGGACACGTCGCGGGCGCGCACCTCCAGGGCGGCGCGGCTGCCCTGGGCGGTCTGGTCGCGGTGGTAGCCGAAGCCGGGGTCGAAGAAGCCCGCGTAATGGGTGCGCAGCTCTCCCGCGGTGGGGTCGTAGGCGAGCATCTCCGCCGCGTAGGAGGGCGGGATGCTGACGCCCTCTGCCGAGAGCAGCAGGTAGAAGACCTCCGGCTCGAGCACTATCCGCCCGCCCTTCTCCGGGTGCACGGGCTCCCAGTAGTCCCGCCATTTCAGCGCTCCCGCGCGGGTGAGGTCGATCGGCAGGCTGTTCTTCTTGGCGCGGTAGCCGACGATGCTCTCCGCCGAGCCGGACACGTCGAGGCTCAGGAACAGGCCGTCCGAGAGCGAGAGCTCCGACTCGGCAACCGGCTGGGAGTCGCGGTAGAGCAGCGGCGACTGCGCGTGCAGCGCGAACAGCTCCGCGTCGCTCAGGCGCGCGTCCGCGGACATCAGGCGCACCTGGTTGAGCGCCAGCCCCGTCTTCACCCTGATGGCGAAAGTGCGCGGCACCACCTCCAGGTAGAGCTTGCCGCGATAGCCGCCGGCGATCTCGTCGAAGCGGTGGTTGCGGTCGGTGAGCACGCGCGTGAACACGTCCAGGCGCCCCGTCGAGCTCTTGGGATTGGCCTTCGCGCGGATCTCCTCGGGCAGGCGCAGCTCCTCGATCAGCGGCACCAGGTAGGGGCGGTCGCGCTCCAGCGTGGCGCCGTCGCGCAGATCGATTCGTTCGAAGGCGATGTCCTCGATCTTCTCCTCCACCGTCGAGTTGCTGTCCGGCAGAAAGCTGCACCGCAGCGCCCACGCGTGCTCTCCCAGGCGCAGATCCACGCTCGCCGGCTGCACGGACTCGCCGGGGATCCGCCAGGGCCCCGCCACCATCCATTCGCGCGCGATCGCCTCGCGCAACCGCTGCGAGGGCAGCACCCCCGTCGAGTGCTCCAATGGCTCCTCGGGGTCGCGCAGCTCGGTGCCCGACGCCGGCGCGGAGGTCACGTCAATGCTCGCTTTCCCATCTGCCGAGAAGTGTATGGGCCGCTCGCGCGGCAGGGCGAAGTGGCCAGCTCGCGGCGGGTCCTGGGAGCGGGCCAGGGTCGTGCAAGTGAGAAACGCCGCTAGCCCTCCGCGCATATGTGGAACTAATGTCAGCCGTGGAACGAGCGAGCTTCTGCTCCGGCTGCGGTCGGGCCTGATGGTGTGGTCGGGGCGGCGGGCTTGAGCATCGTCCACCCTCTCCGACGGTGCTCGGGGAGAGATCGAGGTGTCCCCCCGATGCCCGGTCTCCGCGGGCGCCGCGCCCTAACCGGCAGCGGCGTCCGTGAAGGCTGCCCGCCGCGAGGCGACCGCGCGAGGCGACCACGCGAGCCCGGCTCCCCCCGTCGCGGACGGACGCGCCGCCGCCCGGCGGTCCCGTCCGCAACCACCTCTACCTTCAAGTCATGCTCTTGAACGAGCTCACAGACGGCATGGAGATCGACCAGGCTCTCCTGGTCCGTGACTGCGAGCGCAGGCAGCGGCGCGACGGCGGGGAGTACCTGCGCCTGCAGCTCGGCGACCGCACCGGCGCGGTGGCGTGCATGGTCTGGGAGGAGCTCGCCGAGATCGAGGAGCTGGCGCGCGCCGGCGCCGCCGTCCAGGTTCGCGGCCGCTACACCGTGCACCCGCGCTTCGGGCCGCAGATCAACCTGCGTGGGCTCGAGGCGGCGGCGCCCGGGAGCTATGACCCCGGCGATCTGCTGGACGGGCCCGCGCGCGGGGTCGAGCAGATGGAAGGCGAGGTGCGCGATCTACTCGCCACGATCCAGGAGCCGCACCTGCGGATCCTGCTCGAGCGGGTGTTCGGAGAGGGCTCGGAGCTGTGGGCCGGCTACCGCGTGGCCCCGGCGGCCAAGTACTACCACCAGGCCTACCGCCACGGGCTGCTCGAGCACTGTCTCGGGGTCGCCCAGGCGGTGAGCGCCATCAGCGCCACCTTCCCGGGGATCGACCGCGACGTGGCGGTCACGGGCGCGCTGCTGCACGACATCGGCAAGATCGAGGCGTACACGGACGATCCGCGCAACATCGACATGACCGACGCCGGCCGGCTGCACGGGGAGATCGCGCTGGGCTACTACCGGATCCGTCGCGCGATCGAGGAGATCGAGGGCTTCCCGCCGGAGCTCGCCCAGGCGGTCGGGCACATCATCCTCTCCCACCATGGCAGCCTGGAGCACGGCAGCCCGGTCGTGCCCTGCACGCGCGAGGCGACGCTGGTGCACATGATCGACAACCTCGGCGGGCGCCTCGGGAGCTTCGACCGCGTGGAGAAGGAGCTCGCCCCCGGGCGGCGCTGGTCGGGCTTCGACCGCGCGATCGGGGCGGGGGCGTTCTTCGCCGAGCGTGGCGGCGAGGACGCAGCGGAGATCGGCCGGCCGCCCTCCGAGCCGCAGGCTCCGGCGCGCGAAGCCGCCTGAACTTCCGCAAATAGCGGGGCGGCGTTTGCGTCGGGCGGCATCCGTGTCGCCGTCGGCTTCTATCTTTGGAAGCCGATGGCAAAGGACACCGAGAAGCTGATCCGCCAGCTCTCGCTGATCTCCTACCTGATGGCCGAGCGGCGGCCCGTGACGGCCCTGGAGATACGGCGCGACGTTGAGGGCTACAGCGGCATGAACGAGGACGCGTTCGCGCGGCGCTTCTACGCGGACCGCTC
>DAINPC010000269.1:0-3140 GCA_036743695.1 Solirubrobacteraceae bacterium
CGCACAGAAGCCATGCGTTGCACGCGCGCGGGGCATAACCTGTGTGCATGACCCTTCCTGCCGAGCCAGCCACCGTGGCGATCCCGCCCGCGCGGCCGCGGAGCCTTCAGCTGGACGAGCTGCGCGCGTTCTTAGCCGCGGCGGACCTGGGCGGGATCGGCCGGGCGGCACAGCGCCTTCATCTCAGCCAGCCGGCCGTGTCAAAGCGCCTCAAGTCACTGGAGGAGCTGCTGGGCACGCCGTTGCTGGAGCGCTCGCCGAGCGGCGTAACGCTGACCGCGGTCGGGCAGCGCCTGTATGCGCACGCGCGGCGTCTGACCGCGGACATGGATGAGTTGGACGCTCTCGTCGAGGAGATCCGCGGCAGGAGCGAGACGGTCCACCTGGCCATCAGCCACACGGCGGCTGAGTACGTGATGCCAAGGGCGCTGGTCTCGATGCGCCGGCACACGAGCGCGCCCGTCGAGGTGGTGATTGCCAACTCGCGGCTGGTCAAGCAGATGGTCGCGCGCGGCGGGGCCGACGTGGGGGTGGCGGCGTGCCTGGGCGAGGAGACGGTCGCGGGCGCTGTGCTCGTGCCGCTGATGGACGATGAGATCGTGATCGCGGTGCCGCTCGGCCACGCCTGGGCACGCCGGTCCTCGATCGCCCGCGAGGAGCTGCTCTCGACGCCGATCGTCCAGCGCGACCCCGAGGCCCACACCCGCCAGGTGATCGAGGAGGCGCTGAGCGCGGTCGGGTTGGGAGCGCTGCGGGCCGCGTGCGAAGTCGGCTCCACTCAGGCGGCCAAGGACGAGGCGCACGAGCTGGCGTTGCCGACGGCCATGTCGCGCCTGGCGCTGTCGCCCGCCGACCGGCTGGAGATCGTCTCGGTCGAGGGGCTGCGCTTCCTGCGCCGCTTCTGCGTCCTCCACGCGCCCGGTGCGCTCTCGCCCGCGAGCGCGCATCTCGTGGACGCATTCCAGGAGGCTGCGGAGAAACCCGGAGTGCGCGGGCGGTAGCCCGCGGATGATTCACGCGTCGGCTGCTGGTTGACTGCGGACATGGCCGCTCCCGGACATGCGCTGCTCTGCTTCGACGGCTCGGACGACGCGGCCAACGCCATTGCCGTCGCCGGCCGCCTGCTGGGGTCGCGCGCCGCGAGCGTGCTCACCGTGTGGGAGCCAGTCGCGGTCTGGGCGCCCTATGACCCGGGCGCGCTCCTGTCCGCGGGCGCATCGCGTCTGGCCTCCGAGGAGCTCGGCCTGGACGACATCGCACGCGACATCGCCACCGCGACCATGGAGCGCGGCGTCGCGCTGGCCCGCGCGGCGGGCTTCGACGCGACTGGCAGGCTCGACAGCGGCAAGCCGTGGCGGGCCATCTGCGAGGCGGCCGAGGAGATCGACGCCTCGCCGGTGGTGCTCGGCGCCCGCGGGCTCTCGCGCGTGCACTCGGCACTGTTGGGCAGCACCTCCGGCGCCGTCACCGCGCACGGCGGCCGCGCCGTGCTCGTGGTCCCGGCCGCGCGGGCCGAGTCGGGCTCCAAGCCCTCGCACTGAGAAGTCCGGGGCGGCGCTGCCCGCCGTCTTGCAGCTGTTGACTGGGAGTGCGGCTAGAGTCTGGCGCGATGAAGGCTCGGCTTCCATCCTCATCGAGCGTCCTGTCGCTCGGTCTCGCGCTCGCGCTGCTCAGCGGCTGCGGCTCCTCCTCGCCGTCGGGCAACGGCGTGGCGTCCAAGACCCCCACGCAGATCGTCGCTGCGGCCAAAGCGGCCGCCGCGGGTGCGGCAAGCGCCCATGTGGCAGGCTCGATCGTGGAGGAAGGCAAGCCGATAACGCTCGACATGGAACTGGTGGCTGGCAAAGGTGGCAAGGGCCGGATCTCGCTGGAAGGGCTCAGCATCAGCATCATCCGATTGAACGGGGCCGTCTACATCAACGGCAGCACCGCCTTCTACCGCCACGTAGCAGGTGCCGCCGCGGCCCAACTGCTCCAGGGGAAATGGCTGAAGGCCACGGCCAGCAGCTCCAACTTCGCCTCGCTGGCGTCGCTCACGGACCTGGGCAAGCTGATCGACACGACGCTCGCCTCGCACGGAAAGCTGGCCGGCGCGGGCACGAAGACGATCGCTGGGCAGAAGGCGGTAGGCGTCACCGACGTCACCCAGGGCGGAACGCTCTACGTGGCCAGCACCGGCAGTGCATACCCGATCGAAATCGTCAAAAACGGTGCCAGCGGCGGCAAGATCGTGTTCAACCGGTGGAACAAGCCGGTCACGCTCACAGCGCCTGCCAACGCCATCAACGTCAACCAGCTGCAGAGCGGCCACTAGCCGACCGGCTCGGTCATATGTCCATGCGGGTCGAGATCAGGTCAAGCCCCCTGCTATTGGCGTCGAAGCCCAGGCTGAAAAGCTACGCCAGCCTGGGACCGGACAAGGACGCGAGAGTTCTCAGTGAACGGTGCAATACAAGCAAGCCTGCTCCAAAGCCCCGCCGACCGTGCCGCCCCACATCGCCCCGATACCGGTATGAGCCGCGGGGGCGCGCGATCGGCCGGAATCGGAGCGCACGTGCGGAGACTGGTTGACGTGGGCAACGGGCACGGTAGGAGGCCGCCCGCCGGCGGGCGGTCCCCGCGAGGGGGCGCCAAGCGCCGGCATCC
This sequence comes from Solirubrobacteraceae bacterium, assembly GCA_036743695.1. Taxonomy (GTDB): domain Bacteria; phylum Actinomycetota; class Thermoleophilia; order Solirubrobacterales; family Solirubrobacteraceae; genus Palsa-744. The sequence goes on from DAINPC010000269.1 coordinate 2,647, forward strand.
AGCACTCGCATTGCTACGGTGGGCCTTGCTCTGCGCGGCTGCCATCGCGGGAGCCCTCGTCGCCGGAGCGTCCGCGCTCGTGGCCGGGTGCCTGGTGGTGCTCGGGTGTGCCGCTGCGGCGCTCGGCTGGCGCCTTGGCGAGAACGGCCGCGTCGCGCTGGAAGAGGAGATCGAGGGCCGCACCACAGACTTGAAACGCGCGCTCTCCGAGCTGGAGATCGCACAGGCCGAGACGGTGCAGCGCCTGTCGATGGCGGTCGAGTTCAGGGACGAGGACACGGGTGCGCACATCGAGCGCATCGGGCGCTTCTCGGTGCTGCTGGCCGAACACATCGGCATGGACCACGAGTTCTGCGAGCGGCTCAAGCACGCTGCCCCGCTGCACGACGTGGGCAAGGTGGCGATCCCGGACGCGATCCTGCTCAAGCCCGGCCCGCTGACGCCGGAGGAGCGCGCGATCGTGGAGACCCACGCGGAGGAGGGCCACAGGCTCG
>DAINPC010000270.1:0-3124 GCA_036743695.1 Solirubrobacteraceae bacterium
GTCGCGCCACACGCGCTCGACGTTGTACTCCTTCATGTAGCCGGCGCCGCCGTGGATCTGGATGCACTCGTCGGCGACTTCGCAGGCGATGCGGGAGGCGTAGAGCTTGGCCATCGAGATCTCGCGCACAGGGTACTCGCCGTTTGCGAAGCGCCAGGCTGTCATGTAGACGAGCTGGCGGGCGGCCTCGAGCTTGGTGGCCATCTCGGCGAACTTGTGGCGGATCACCTGGAAGTGGCCGATGGCTTTGCCGAAGGCTTCGCGCTCCTTTGCGTATTCGAGCGTCCGGTCGAAGCATTTCTGCGCGCCCGCGACGCTTCCCGCGGCGCCGATCATGCGCTCGCCCTGGAGCTCCCACATGATTTTGTAGAAGCCCTTGCCCGCCTCGCCGAGCATCGCCGAGGCGGGCACGCGGACGTCCTGGAACGCCAGCAGAGCGGTGTCGGATGCGTGCATCCCCATCTTCACGAGCTTCTTCTCGCGGATCACGCCGGGGCTGTCCATCGGGACGAGGAACAGGCTGAACCCGTCATAGCCCGCGTCCGGGTCGGTCTTGGTGACGAGCACGATCACGTCGGCGCGGTGTCCGTTCGTGATGTACGTCTTCGATCCGTTGATCACGAATTCGTCGCCGTCGCGGACGGCTCTGGTCTTGATTCCTTTGACGTCGGAGCCCGCGTCGGGCTCGGTGATGCCGAGGCACAGGATCTTCTCGCCCTTGATCGCCGGCACCGCCCACTCCTGCTTCTGCTCCTCGGTGCCGAAGGCGAGGATCGGCGGCATCGCCATGTCGGTCTGCACGGCGATCCCCATCGCCAGGCCGCCGCAGTTGGCGTTTGCGATCGCCTCGGCGAGCACCATCGCCGAGAAGTAGTCGCCGCCCTGCCCGCCGTACTGCTCGGGCTTGTCCAGGCCGAGGAAGCCGAGCTCGCCCATACGGCGGAAGACGGAGTCGGGGAAGGTCGTCTCCTCCCACTCATCCGCGTGGGGGGCGAGCTCTTTGATTGCGAAGTTGCTGATCGACTCGCGCAGCTGTTCGTGCTCGTCGGTGAAGATGAAGTGCTTGCGCGCGGCCTGGAAGTCGGGCTTCAGCACGCTCTCGGCGGTGGCGGCCATCGGGGGAAGGTCTCCTTGATCGAGGTTTGGGTCCCGTCCGCCAGTGCCGATCGAGCATCGGCTGGCGCGGTGCCCCGGACGCTAACGCAGCGAGCGGGAAAAGTAAACAGTAGAGCTGTTCACTTCCAGCCGGGCCGCGATCTGGTTAGGATGCGCACATGGCGGGCGAAAAGGTGCTCTACGAGGTCGGCGATGGCGGCGTGGCGACGATCACGCTCAACGATCCCGACACGCGCAACGCGCTCTCCGCGGAGCTGCTCGGGGGCCTGATCGCGGCCTTCGAGCGCGCGCGCGACGCCGAGGATGTGCGCTGCGTGGTGCTGGCCTCCTCGCACGAGAAGACCTTCTCCTCGGGCGCCAGCCTTGGCGGCTTCGCGGGCGATCAGGCGCTCGTCCACAAGCACTTCGGCTCCGAGCGCTTCGTCGGCCTGTTCAAGCTGATCGGCGAGCTGGGCAAGCCGACCGTGTGCGCCGTGCGCGGCCACGTGCTCGCGGGGGCGTTGGGCATCGCGCTCGCCTGCGACCTGATCGTGGCCTCCGAGAGCGCCACGTTTGGAACGCCTGAGATCAACATCGGCACGTTCCCGTTCATGATCATGGCGCTGATCTACCGCAACGTGCCGCGCAAGAAGGCCAACGAGCTGCTGCTCCTGGGCGAGCGCTGGAGCGCGCAGGAGGCGCTCGCGGCGGGGATCGTCAACAAGGTCGTGCCCGCGGAGGAGCTCGACGCGGCGGTGGCCGAGTGGGCGGGCAAGCTGGCGGGCAAGTCGCCGGTGATCATGCGCTTGGGCAAGGAGGCCATGCGCCGCCAGCTGGACATGCCGCTGGACGACGCCCTGGACTACCTGCGCGCGCAGCTGAGCCTGGCGCTCTCGACCGAGGACATCGTCGAGGGCGTGAGCGCCTTCTTCGAGAAGCGCGATCCCCAATGGAAAGGCCGCTGATGAGCACCCAGGAGACCACTTCGCTGCTGCGCCCGCTCGTGGAGGACCTGGAGGCCCGCCGCGCGCAGATCAGGCTGGGCGGCGGCGAGGAGAAGATCGCCGCGCAGCACGCGCGCGAGAAGCTGACCGCGCGCGAGCGGATCGCGCTGCTGCTCGACGAGGGCAGCTTCGTGGAGCTGGGCATCCACGGCAAGCCCCACTTCTCCCAGCGCGCCATGGACGGCGTGGACGCCCCGGCGGACGGCGTGATCACCGGCTACGGCAAGGTGGAGGGGCGCCTGACGGCGGTCTGCGCCTACGACTTCACGGTGATGGCCGGGTCGATGGGGATGACGGGCGAGATCAAGGTCACGCGCCTGCGCGAGCTGGCCCTGACCAAGCGCATGCCGTTCGTGTGGCTGCTGGATTCCGCTGGCGCCCGCGTCCAGGAGGCGGCCGGGGCGATGTTCGCGGGATCGGGCCACCTGTTCCGCGAGGAGGTGGTGATGAGCGGGGTGATCCCGCAGGTGGCCGCGCTGATGGGTCCCTGCGCGGCGGGCACCGCCTACATCCCCGGGCTGGCGAACTTCGTGCCAATGGTCAAGGGGCGCGGCTCGATGGCGCTCGCCGGGCCGCACCTGGTCCGCGCGGCGGTGGGCGAGGACGTCACGCAAGAGGAACTGGGCGGCTCGCGCGTTCACTGCCGCAAGTCGGGCGTGGGCGACATGGAGGTGGCCAGCGACGAGGAGTGCATCGAGCGGATCAAGCAGTACCTGGCCTTCATGCCCCAGAACTGCGAAGAGAAGCCGCCCATTCGCGCCGTCACAGACCCGATCGACCGCCGCGAGCAGGAGCTGCTGGACGTCCTGCCGGAGTCCAACCGCAAGCCCTATGACATGTATGAGGTGATCCGCCGGATCGTGGACGACGGGGAGTGGTTTGACATGAAGGGCCAGTGGGCCAGGACGATCATCACCTGCTTCGCCCGCTTCGGTGGCAGGCCGGCCGGGATCGTGGCCAACCAGCCCAGGCAGCTCGGCGGGATCCTCGACAACGACTCCGCCGACAAGGCCGCGCGGTTCGTC
>DAINPC010000271.1:0-3102 GCA_036743695.1 Solirubrobacteraceae bacterium
CCGACGTTGTCGCCCACGTTGTCGGCGATCGTCGCCGGGTTGCGCGGGTCGTCCTCGGGAATCCCGGCCTCGACCTTGCCGACGAGATCAGCGCCGACGTCGGCCGCCTTGGTGAAGATCCCGCCGCCGAGTCGCGCGAACACCGAGATCAGCGAGCCGCCGAAGCCGAGGCCGATGAGCGCGTCGACGGCCGTCTTGGGGCTGTCGTTGAAGAACGAGGTGAGCGCCCCGTAGTAGCCGGCGACGCCGATCAGCGCCAGGCCGACGACCAGCAGGCCGGTGATAGCGCCGCCCCGGAAGGCGACGCGCAGCGCGGGCGTGACGCCCGAGCGCGCGGCCTCGGCGACGCGCGCGTTGGAGCGGACCGAGACGTTCATGCCGATGTAGCCGGTCGAGCCGGAGAGCAGGCCGCCGATGGCGAAGCCGCCCGCCACGGCGATGTTCTGGATGAAGATCAATGCCACGAACAGCACGACGCCGACGCCTGCGATCACCATGTACTGGCGGTTGAGGTAGGCGCGAGCGCCCTGCTGGACGGCCAGCGAGATGCTCTGCATCCGCTCGTTGCCCGGCGAGAGCGCGAGCAGTGAGCGCGTGGTCAGCAGGCCGTAGGCCACAGCGCATGCGGCGCAAACGAGTGCGACGACGACCCCATGGTTCGTCAGAAAGCTGCTCAACAGAAATCCTCCGCGGTCTGATTTGCTTGCCGCGCGAGGATCGCGCGCGCACATTTGCCGTCCGGATCGCTCGGCACGAGCGTCTACCCGGTGCAAACGCGGGCGGAGTCTATCGTGCCGAGGAGCGGCGTGCCGGCCAGCGTGCGGCGGGCACGCCCCCCATCACCTGCCCGGCACCCACAGCCTGCCGCTCGACTCAGCCGGCCCGGGGCCGCCCGGCTTGCCGCTGGAGCCCTCTGGATCGCTCGCAGCGGGGGGCGGCGCCTGGCCCGCTCCGCTCGCCGGCGGCTGGCTGCCCTGCGGCTCGGCGCCCCCCGCCGCCGACGCGCCCGTCTGCACCTCGCGCGCATAGGTCATCTGCAGCCGCGAGAGCGCGTCGCGCAGCGGCCCCAGCTCCTGCGGGATCCTGCGCTCCAGGATGTCCAGCAGCGCCCTGGCCCCGTCGATCGCATCGCGCACCTGCTCCAGGTCCCGCTGGTCCGCCGTCGGGCCCGCCCCCGGCGCCCCGGGCGCTCCGAGCCGGCGGGCGCCGATGTTCAACAGCGACACCGCTGACTGGGCCATCATGTCCGTGGCCGTGATGCGGCTCAGTTCGGCCTCGTAGGCCGCCCGGATCTCATCCTCGCTCGGCTCGCCCGGAGCCCCCGCAGGGCCTCCCGGCTGCTGTGATGGGTCTGCGCTCAAACCGCCACCTCCTCTGAATAGGTCTGCCTGGTCTCATTCACCGACGCGGCGAACACCTCCTCGCGCGGCGCTCCCGCCTCGATCATCCGTCGCTGGCGCTGGGCGCCGTTGCGCGCGGGAAAGCGCAGGTCGATCCCCAGCTCGGCGCGAACCGGCGCCGTCCAGGCGCCGAGCCGATCGATGGCCACTGGGGCGGGATACTCCTCGCCCGCCTCCAGGTCGATCAGCCGGCCGTCCAGCCCGAAGCGGATCGCGCGCCACATGTTCTCCTCGATCAGCCGCGGAGCCGGGTCGGCGAAGGGCACGCCGTCGTCCACGTCGCGCGCCGCCTGGGCGACGCATGCGACCATCAGCCCGGCCAGCGCATCGGACTCCTGGGCGGTGGCCTGCACGTCGCAGATGCGCACCTCCACGGTGCCGAAGCTGAAGTGGGGCCTGACCGACCACCACACCTGGGTGAACTCGACGATCGAGTTGGTCCGCAGGAGGAACTCCACGTACTCGCGGTAGGCACGCCAGCTGCCGAACGCGTCCGGGATGCCGCAGCGGGGAAAGCTCTTGGTGAAGCTCTGGGTGCGCGCCGAGTGCAGGCCGCTGTCGCGCCCGTCCAGGTAGGGGGAGTTGGCGGAGATCGCCAGCAGCAGCGGCAGCACCGGCCGCAACCGGTCGCAGACGCGCACCGCGCGGTCGATGTCGTGCACGCCCAGGTGGACGTGGAGGCTGAACGTGTTGTTGCGCCACGCCACGTATCTCAGCCCCTCCTCGACGCGGCGATAGTGCTCGGTGTCGATGATCGGCTGCTCGCGGTAGTCCGCCCACGGATGCGTCCCGGTGGCGCCCAGCGCGGCGCCGTTGGCTGCCGCCAGCGCAAACAGGCGCCGACGGCGCTCGCGCTGGCGGCTGAGCGCGTGCGCCAGATCGTCGCCGATGCCTGAGATGATCTCGATCTCCGAGGAGATCAGCTCGCCGGTGATGGCGTCGTGGAGCACCGGGTCGGCGGCGGCGATGTCGCGCAGCTCCTCGAAGCGCGGTGCGAGGCCGAGCGTGTCCGGGCGCAGGATCGAGAACTCCTCCTCCACCCCAACCGTCAGATCGGGTGCTTCGGCGAACGTCTCTTCCGCTTGATCTAGGTCCAGACTGGTCATCTCGTGCGTCTCTACGGTCACGGTGGCGCGCTGTGAGTGGGATGCGAGTGCGGCGCTCGGGTCACTCAGGTCAGGTAGAAGTAGAGCGCGTAGAGCAGGTCGACCGCCGGGCTGGAGGTGTGGACGGTCACCTCCGGCGGCACGTCGAGCAGCGACTCGGAGTAGTTGAAGATGATCTTCACGCCCGCCTCGACCAGCTCGTCGGCGAGCCCCTGCGCGGCGAGCGTGGGCACCGCCAGCACGCCCACGACGATGTCCTCGTCCTCGACCACCTGGCGCAGCTCGCCGATGTGGCGCACCAACTGGTTGCCGACCTGGGTGCCGACCTTGGCATGGTCGGAGTCGAAGATCGCGACCACCCGGAAGCCGTGGTCGGCGAAGATTTCCGAGGAGGCGATCGCCTTGCCGAGATGCCCGGCGCCGATCAGCGCGATGTTGTGCTGTCCGGCCGTGCGCAGGATCTTGCGGATCTGCGAGACGAGCGCCTCGACGTTGTAGCCGACGCCGCGCTTGCCGAACTTGCCGAAGCCCGACAGATCGCGGCGGATCTGGGTGGAGTTGACGTGCGTGTAGTCGGAGAGCTCCTGCGAGGAGAT
>DAINPC010000272.1:0-3061 GCA_036743695.1 Solirubrobacteraceae bacterium
CCTGGATCGGCAACCTCGGGTCGTTGCCTCTGCTGACCCAGCCCGGTGAACGCTGGCTGTACAACACCGGCGCCCAGGTCCTGGGGGTGCTCCTGGCGCGGGCGGCCGGGCAGCCGTTCGCCTTCTTCGACGTCGTGCTGTTCTCGGCTACCGACCCGAACGTGTCGGTGTCGAACGGGGCGAGCGGGGCGGGTCCGAAGCTGCACACCACCGTCACGGGGCTGCAGTGGACCGTCGACGCCTACACGCTGGTGCTCGCCAGCCTGCTGATGCTGTCCGGGTCGATGGCAGACAGGCTGGGACGCCGCCGGGTGTTCGAGACGGGGCTCGCGCTGTTCACCGCGGCCTCGCTGCTGTGCAGCGTCGCTCCGAGCCTCGGTTGGCTGATTGCCTTTCGCATGTTGCAGGCGGTCGGCGGATCGATGCTCAACCCCGTGGCAATGTCCATCATCCGCAATGTCTTCACCGATGCGCGCGAACGGGCGCAGGCGATCGGCATGTGGGGCGCAACGATCGGGATCAGCCTCGCCCTGGGGCCGGTGGTGGGCGGCACGCTGGTGCAGTCCGTGGGCTGGCGCTCGATCTTCTGGATCAATGTGCCCGTTGGAATGGCCGCGTTGGGCCTGACAATGCGCTTCGTCCCCGAGTCGCGCGCGTCGCGCGCGCGGCGCCTGGACCCGGTGGGACAGGTGCTCGTGATCGTGCTGCTCGCTGCGCTGACCTACGCCATCATCGAGGCCCCATCCTCCGGCTGGCTCTCGGGTCAGACCGTCGGGCTCGCGCTGCTCGCCGGCGCCGCGCTGGGCGCCCTGCTGGCTCACGAGCGCAGGCGCATCGAGCCGCTGATCGAGCCGCGCTTCTTCCGCAGCATCCCCTTCACCAGCGCCAGCGCCATCGCCGTGCTCTCCTTCTCAGCGCTCGGAGCGTTCCTGTTCCTGAACACGCTCTACCTGCAGGAGGTTCGCGGCCTTTCGGCCCTCGACGCGGGCCTCTACACGCTGCCCATCGCCGCCATGACGCTTCTCTTCGCGCCGCTGTCGGGGCACATCGTCGGCCGTCGCGGACCCCGCGTCGGTCTGATCGTGGGCGGGCTGGGAATCATGCTGGGCGGAGCGCTGATGACTGCCATCGGCACCCACACGGCGCTCGACTCGCTGCTCCCCGCGTACTTCGTGTTCGGGATCGGCTTCGGAATGGTCAACCCGCCGATCACCAACACGGCCGTGCTCGGGATGCCTCCCGCGCAGGCCGGCGTTGCAGCCGCGGTAGCGTCCACCTCGCGTCAGGTAGGCCAGACACTCGGCGTGGCCGTCGTCGGCGCCATCGCCGCGGCCGGCGCACGCTCCATAGGCCCTGGCTTCGTCGACGCCAGCCACAGCGGCTGGTGGATCATCGCCGGTTGCGGAGCAGCCACCGTGGCGCTCGGGCTCGCCAGCACCACCGCATGGGCCAACGCCAGCGCCATGCGAGTCGCCGACGAGCTCCAGCAGCGACCCGTGCCCCTGCTGCCCGATGCCGAGCCCGTTGGGGTCTGAGCGCGGGAGCGCCCCGAGGCTGGATCCGCCGCCACAGCTCCTGACCCACCGCACACGGAACCAGTCGGCAGGACTGCGCCGGGCAGCCCGCCCCGTGTCCGTGGACATCTATAGCCTCCGGCCATCAGACGCGCGTAAGCGGCTCGGAGGCTGCAAGCGGGCGTTCTTTCAATCCAAGGGGGGGGCCCCAAATGATCCTCAGACGATCCTCATGGTTGGTCGGGGTGCTTCTGTGCGGCGCGCTCGTTGCCGGCTGTGGAAGCAGCAGCTCCAACACCAGCAGCTCTACCACCACCAGCACGCCCGCCGCCGCTGCCACCACCTCCTCGACGCCGGCCGCCACCTCAAGCAGCCCGGCCGGCGGCGCGAGCGTGCAGGCAGCTGTGGCCGCCTGCAAGCAGGCCATCCAGGCGCAGAGCACGCTCCCAGCGGGCGCCAAGACCAAACTCGAAGCGGTCTGCGTCAAAGCCGCCAAAGGCGACACCAGCGCTGTGAAGGCTGCAGCGCGGGAAGTGTGCGAAGAAGTCATCAAGACCTCCGCCGTGCCCGCCGGGCCTGCCCGCGAACAGGCACTGGCCGCCTGCAAGACCAAATAGGCCACGATCCCCGGCGCCGATCGCGCGCCTGGATTCGCTTCGGAGGGGGTCGCGGCTAACCGGCCGCGACCCCCTCCGCTCTACCCCTGCGAGCCGATCGCAGGCCCGCGCTCCCTCCGTCATCCGGGATGCTCCGGGCGTTGAGGGCGCCGAGACGGGCTGGTAGCTTGATTGCCATGCCCTGGCCGTTCGCCCGCGCGTGCACGGCTCACCGTCGTGTCCTCGCAACAGTGCTCCCGCTCCTGATCGCCGGCCTGCTCGCCGGCTGCGGTGGTGGGAGCGCGAGTGGCGGCTCGGGCGCGTCCGGCGGCCAGAGCGCGGAAGCAATCGAACGCAGCGAAGAAGACGAACAGAAGAAACAGGAAGCGGCCGAACTCGTAAAGGACCGCGAAATGCTCTCATCGGTGGAAGGCAAGCAGAGGGAACAGGCCGCCGAAGAGAACGCCAAGCGCAAAGAAGCCGTCGCCGCGGCCCGGGCCAAGCGGCGCATAGAAGCCGCGGACAGACAGGCGAAGGCCAAAGAAGAAGCGGCAGAAGCTAACGTCAAGACCAAGGAAGCAGCCGCCAAGACGCTGGCCAAACAGAAAAGCGGCTCATCCCAGAAACAGGTCCCCGTGAAAACCGAACACACCGGCACCAAGCAGCCCACCACCACAACCCCGAAGGCGCACGGCTGATGGCCCCCTCCACACGCCCGGCGGGCACGAGAGCTCGGCTCGCCACCGCGGCACGGATCGCTCTGCTGTCGCTCCTGCTGCTGGCGCTCGCAGCCGTCGCCGCCGGCTGCGGCGGATCATCGGCGGGCACTTCCGCCAAGGGCACCTCCGCCGCCGGCTCTAGCAAGGGATCCGAAACCGGCGCCGAAGCCGGTGGCACGCAAGCCGATGAAGAAGCGCAGGCGAGCAAGCGGGAAGCCGCCGTGGAAGCCGC
>DAINPC010000273.1:0-3054 GCA_036743695.1 Solirubrobacteraceae bacterium
TCCCCCGCGCCCGCGCGCTCGGCCTGCGGACCTCCATCTGCGGGCAGGCGCCGTCGGTCTACCCGGAGTACGCTGAGCTGCTCGTGCGCCTCGGCATCGAGAACATCTCCGTCAGCGCCGACGCCGTCGACCGCACCCGGCGGCTGATCGCGGCGGCCGAGCAGCGGGTGCTGCTGGACGCCGCCCGCGGAAGCGGTCCCGGACACGGCGAGCGCGCGGACAGCGGCGACTCGACGTGACCCCCGCGAGCGCAGGACGACGAAAGGAACCGGCCATGACCAGCCCGGCAATGCCGACGGTATCGGTCAGCGAAGTGATGCACTACGGCGTGATCACCGCGCCGCCCCAGACCACGCTCGCCGAGGTGGCCGAGCTGATGGCCCGCAACCGCGTCCACTGCGTGGTCGTGGACGGCATTGCCCGTGTTGTGAAGGGACAGGAGACGGTCGTGTGGGGCATCCTCTCCGACCTCGACCTGATGCAGGCGCTGGCGGCCGAGCGCCTCGAGGTGAGCGCCGGTGACGTGGCGGCGACGGAGATCGTCACCGTTAACTCCTACGACAGCATCGAGGCGGTCGCGCGCCTGATGGCCGAGCACGAATGCTCGCATCTGGTGGTGGTCTCCCCCGAGACCGGCGAGCCGATCGGGGTGGTCTCGAGCCTGGACGTGGCGCGCGGCCTGTCGCGCCCCGAGCAGCTCGGGCAGTGAAGCCGCGATGCCGCGCGTGAGCCTGCGTGCGCCGTGCCTAGCCGTCGCGTCGACGGCGTTGACGATGCTCGGTGCGGGCGGCTGCGGGGGCGGAGGATCCACCGCGAGCTCCGGATCGACCGCTAGCTCCCCCACCCGATCCCCGGCTCCGGCCTCGACCGCCAGCACAGCCGCGCAGCCCGCCGTGGTGCCCTCAGGAGCCGGCGCGCACACGGTCCGCGCCTCCGCAGGCGGCGTGACGGCCACGATGCACGCGGGGACCCACCAACCGAAGGTCGACAGGCCCTGGCCGATCGACTTCAGCGTCACCCGCGGCGGACACGCCGTCAGGGCGAGCGTGGACTACGAGTACCTGTTCGGCAACCAGGTCGTGGCGCACCGCTCTCACTACACCTTCACCGGGCGCTTCTCGGATGTGTTCACATGGCCCTCCTCGGCGGTGGGCTATCCGCTCACGTTCCGAGCAGTGATCCGCTCGGCGGGGGCGAGCATCAACCTCGACTACCAGGTGCAGGTCGCGCGGTGACGCAGCCGGCGGGCGCGGAGGTGACGGTCGAGCACGCGAGCAGGAGCTTCGGGCAGATCACCGCCCTGCACGACGTCTCGCTGCGCGTCGGGCCGAGCGAGGCGATCGCGATCGCCGGGCGCTCCGGCTCCGGCAAGAGCACGCTGCTGGCGCTGATCGGAGGCCTCGAGCAGCCCGACGCCGGCCGGGTCCTGATCGACGGGCGGGCCATCTGGAGAGAGCCCCGGCCCGCTCGCGCGCGGCGCGAGGTCGTGGGCTTCGTCTTCCAGCGCCATCTGCTGCTCGGAGCGCTGTCGGCGCGGGCGAACGTGGAAGTCCCGCTGATCGGCGCGGGCGTGCACCACCGCGAGCGCCGCCAGCGGGCCCTGTCGCTGTTGGCGGAGGTCGGGCTCGCCGACCGCGCGGAGCACCTCCCCTCCGAGCTCTCCGGCGGCGAGAGCCAGCGCGTGGCGGTGGCGCGTGCGCTGGCCAACGAGCCGCGGCTGCTGCTCGCCGACGAGCCGACCGGCGCACTGGACTCGCGCACCTCCGAACGGGTTCTCGACCTCCTGTTCAGACTGCGCGACCGTCTCGGAATGACGCTCGTGGTTGTCAGCTACGACCCCTCGGTGGGCGCGCGAGCGGATCGCACGATCACGCTCGCGGATGGCCGGATCGAGACCCCCGAGGCAGCTCGCGTGCAGGTGTAGGGGGGGCGGCGATGCTGGCGATCATCACCACCAACCTCCTGCAACGATCAGCTCGCACGGTGCTCACCGCGGCGGGAATCGCCGTGGGCGTGGCGACGATCGTGGCGCTGCTGTCCTTCACGCAGGGGCTGAAGGAGACGGCCGCTGGATTCGTGCATCTCGGCGGCTCGGATCTGGGCGTCTTCCAGGCCAACGTGTCGGACCCCACGGCCTCGATCCTTCCCGACTCGATCGTGGGGCGGCTGACCGCCAGGCCGGAGGTGGCGAGGGCGACGCCGCTACTGCTGATCGTGGAAGGCCTGAAGGCGGATCCCGCGGCGATCGTGTTCGGCGCCGAGCCCGCCGGCTTCTTCAGCCGCGGCCTCGTCCTGCTCGCCGGCCGCCGGCCGCTCACGCGGTCCTCGGAGGTGCTGATCGGCGACCATCTGGCGGCCGCTCTGCACGTCAGGCCCGGCGGTCTGCTGAGAATCGACGGACGCGCCTTCTCCGTGGCCGGCGTCTACCACTCGGGCATCCTCTTCGAGGACTCCGGTGCCGTGCTGGGGCTTGCGCAGGCCCAACAGCTGGCGGGCCGGCCCGGCGAGGTGACCGACATCGTGGTGGAGGTGGCCGCGGGCACCCGCGCGAGCAGCGCCGCCAGCAGCATCGAGCACGCGCTGCCCGGCACGCAGGTCATCACCAACCCGCAGCAGGCGCTTCGCGCGGGAGCCAACAGCACGCTGATCTCCAAGGCGATCCTGGTGATCGTGGTGATCGCCCTGATCGTGGGAGCAATCAGCGTGGCCAACACGATGGCCATGTCGATCATGGAGCGCCAGGGCGAGCTCGGTCTCCTCAGCGCGGTCGGGTGGTCGCCCGCGCGTGTCGCATCGCTGATCCTCGGAGAAGGCGTCGCGGTCAGCGTGCTCGGGGCGGCGGGAGGCCTGCTGCTGGGGGTGATCGGCAGCGGGCTGCTCGTGGGCGCGCTCGGTGTCAGCGCCTACGTCTCGCCCGCGGTCACCGCCTGGGGCCTGGGACGCGGTCTGCTGGTGGGCGTGGCGATCGGCGTGCTCGGCGGCGTCTACCCCGCCTGGCGGGTCACCCGCATGACCCCGCTGAGAGTCCTGTCGAGCGCATAGGCGAGGAGCCCG
>DAINPC010000274.1:0-3044 GCA_036743695.1 Solirubrobacteraceae bacterium
GATGCCCATGTTGGGGAACACGACGGTGTCGTCTAGCGGGATCAGCCGCAGGCGCTGCTTGGGCTGGGAAGGCTGGACGGTGGGCTTCTGTGAGGGAGATGAGGACGGGTTCATGGCTAATCGCTCCATATGTGCTTACGAAAGTTTAGTTAGTATAGCGCGCAGTGGTTGCGGGCGCAAGCACTTTCGAGGTCACCCAGCAAACGCGCATTGCAGAGCCAAAAGTCAGCTTGATGGGCCGTCGAAGTCGACCTCGACGTTCTCCTCGTGGAGGCGCTCCTCGGTCTCTGCGGAGGACGTCAGTGCCCGCTTGTCGGCATCGAGCAGGGGATCGGAGAAGAAGCTCCGCGGCCACAGGTGCCGGGCGCGCACGACGTTGATCTCGGCTGCGATGAGCGTCACCTGGCCGCCGAGGTAGAGCCACGCGAGCAGGCCCAGGACAAACGCGAAGAGGCCGGACGTCTCCTTGGCGTGGCGCACGACGTGATCGACGTAGTAGCCGCCAACGTGCTGGAGGATCTGCCACACCACCGCGCCGAAGATGACACCGGGAAGGAGGTCCCTCGTCTCGACGTGCGCGGCCGTGAGCAGCCTGAAGGCGGTGAAGAACAGCAGCAGGTTGACGAGGAGCGCCACGAGCACCCCACCGATCACAGCAGGGGCGCTCTGGCCGCCAGCGGTGACGAACCCCGCAGCGACCGTCGAGACGATCGCGAGCACGCCGAGCACGAACAGCAGCCCGAGCCCGCGCAGCCGGGCCTTGAGGAAGTTCGGGCGGTCCTTGTGGGGTACGTGCCAGACCTGGTTGAACGCGTTCTGGGTGGCGCCCGTGAGGCCGAGGCCGGCGAACAATGAGCCGACAAGCCCGATCGCGAGCGCGAGACCGCTGCCCTTGAGCGAGTGCACGTTGCTCTGAAGCTGGTTGCCGATGATCGGGAACTGGCTGAGCGTCGAGTGCAGCACGCTGTCCTGCGCGCTTGGGTTGCCCTGCAGCGCGAACCCCAGCACCGTCACGAATACCAGCAGCAGCGGGAACAGCGAGAAGAACCCGTAGTAGGCGATCAGCGCCGCCAGCTGGCCCGCCTGGTCGTCGCCGAACTTCTTGACCACCGCGGCGAGGAAGCCGAGCCGGGGGCTCTGCTGTTGGCGGCGGTCGAGGGCGCGGAGGCGGTCGGTGATGCTCATGGCGGCGGCATGGAGCCCTGGACGCGCGGGCCTGCGCATCGGTGCGGGCAGAATTGGGAGGGGGGTGTGCGGGCGGCCACGGGCGACACCCTCCTGTGTCTACCCGATGTGGTCAGGGAATACGAGGCGTGGGCGACTCCGGGCGGCCAGGGCGCATGGCCGGCCCGCGGTCCGATCCGGCGCAGGAGGTGGCGTTGGTCGCGAGCGCCAGGCGCGAGCTGCTGCTCCGCGCGCATGGCCACAGGCTGCGAAGGGAGGATCTGGAGGACTGCTACAGCCAGGCCACCCTGGAGCTGGTGGCGCTGGCCCGCAAGGGCCGGGAGTTCGCCAGTCGCCTGCACGTGGCCAACGCCATCGAGCTGCGGTTTCTGTCCCGCGTTCACGACCACCGTCGAGCGCTGTCGGGCCGCAGCCCGATGCTCGCGGCGCTGGAGAGCGCCGTGGCGCTCGACGGCATCCAGGGCGCCGAGATCGACGTGGTGGATACGCGCGCGGAGCTGGAGAAGCTGGTGATCCTGCGCCAAGAGCTGCGCCGCGTGCAGCTCCTCGCCCGGAAGCTGAGTGCCGAGCAGCGGCTGGTCCTGGCGAGTCAGGTGGGGCTGCAGATGTCTCCTCGGGAGTTCTGTCGGCTGTATGGATGGTCGCCGGAGAAGTATCGCAAGGTGGCGCAGCGCGCACGGGCGCGCCTGCGAGGGCTTGCGGCGATCGAGGACGGGGCTGTCCCACCGCGGCAGCGCCCGTCGGAAGAGAGCGCAGGGACCGCTCTAGTCATCGCCGGCCTGCGCCTGGACACGTCTCACAATGGCACGGACGTTGGTCCAAACAGTGGCGAAGACGGCCCGCGCTGGCGGATCCTCGGCCACATCCCCACCTGGGCCCAGTGGTCGGTCCGCCACCCGCCGGGGCTGTAAGGTGGCGAGCGATGAGCGATCGCAAGGTCGAGTACCTGCTGATAGGCGGAGGGCTGGCCTCGGCCAACTGCGCGCGCTGGCTGCGCGAGGAGGGCGCCGAGGGGGGGGTGCTGCTGGTCGGACGCGAGCCCGACCCGCCGTACAACCGCCCTGACTGCTCCAAGGGCTACCTGCGCGGCGAGGAGAGCCGCGAGCAGCCACTGGTGAGACCGAGCGAGTGGTGGTCGGAGCACGACATCGAGCTGCTGACGCGCACCAGCGTCACCGGATTGGACCTACAGGCGCGCACAGCCACGCTCTCGACCAAGCAGGAGGTCCAGTTCGACAAGGCGCTGATCGCCACCGGCGCCAACGTGCGCCGCCTGAATGTCGACGGGTGCGAGCTCGAGCACATCTACTACCTGCGCACGCTCGGCAACGCCGACGCGATCCGCGAGGGCGTCGCTGATGCGGAGGAGGTCGTGCTGATCGGTGGCTCCTACATCGCCTGCGAGGTCGCCGCATCGCTGACGATGATGGGCAAGCAGTGCACGATGGTCATGCAGGAGCAGTTCACGTTGGAGCGGGGCTTCGGCACACAGGCGGGGCGCTTCTTCCAGGGACTGCTGGAAGCTCACGGCGTGCGGGTGCACGGCGACGACGAGCTCGAGCGCTTCGAGGGCCACGAACGGGTCGCCCAGGTCGTCACGCGCGGCGGCCTGGAACTGGATGCCGACGCGGTCGTGATCGGCGCCGGAGTCACGCCCGACGTGCAGCTGGCCCAGCGGGCCGGCATCGAGATCGGCGAGCGCGGCGGCGTGCGCTGCTCATCGCGTCTCGAGAGCTCCGTCCCCGGAGTGTTCGCCGCCGGCGACATCTGCGAGTACGACTCCGTCGTCCACGGCGGCGCCGCAATGCGGATCGAGCACTGGGACGTGGCCTTCAACCAGGGCAAGACCGCCGCGCTGA
>DAINPC010000275.1:0-3041 GCA_036743695.1 Solirubrobacteraceae bacterium
GCGGCGGGGGGCTCCGGCACAGGGGCCGCGGGCACGGCGGCGGGGGGTGGCGCGTGGCCGGCTGGGCCCTCGCGCTCGGGGAGAGGGACGGACAGCTCGCGCTGTGCGGCGACAGCGTGGACGGTCGCGCCCTGGCTCTCCAGACGCTCGATCCGCGCGAGCAGCGCGCGCATCGAGCCGTCGAGTGCGGGGCGGGCGGCCTTGACGAGCGAGAGCTCCAGACGGGTGCGCGCGTCGGCGCCCGCACGCACGGCCTCCATGGCCTCGCCCAGCAGCTCCAGCAGGCGCACGACGGTGGCGTGATCCACGCGCTCGGCCTGCGCGCGCAGGGCGGCGTCGGACTCGGGTGTGAGCGCCAGCTCGTCGGGCACCTGACCGAGCGTCTGCACGACCAGCAGCTCGCGAGCGCGCACCTCCAGACCGGAGACGAAGGAGGCGGCGTCGCGGCCCTGCTCGACGCACTCCTCCAGCGCAGTCAGGGCACGCCTTGCGTCTCCCGCGTCGACTGCGTCCACGGTCTCTTCGAGCAGACGCGCGTCGGCCACCCCGAGCACGGCGAGCACGTCGTCGAGCGCTATCTCGCTGCCGCTGTAGGTGACCAGCTGCTCGAGCGTGCCGAGCGCGTCGCGGAAGCTGCCCGTGGCGGAGCGGGCGAGGGCGGCGACGGCCGGCGGGGGGATCTCGATCGACTCGGCGGCGGCGACGCGGCGCACCACGCTTGCGATCTGCTCCACGGTGGGGCGGTGGAAGTCGAAGCGGTGGCAGCGGTCGACGACGGTGGCGGGGATCTTGCCCGCCTCGGTGGTGGCGAGCACGAACACGGTGTTGGGCGGCGGCTCCTCGAGCGTCTTCAGGAACGCGTTCCAGGCGGCGGTGCTCAGCATGTGCGCCTCGTCGAGGATGTAGACCTTGCGCCTGCCGCTGACCGGCGCGTAGGCGACGCTCTCGCGCAGCTCGCGGATGTCATCGACGGAGTTGTTCGAGGCGGCGTCCATCTCGATCACGTCCAGGGAGGTGGCGCGCGCGATCGACAGGCACGACTCGCATTCCCCGCACGGCTCGGTGGTCGGTCCCCGCTCGCAGTTCAGGCAGGCGGCGAGGATCTTGGCCATTGAGGTCTTGCCGGTTCCGCGCGAGCCCACGAACAGGTAGGCGTGGTGCACCTTGCCCCGCTCCACGGCGTTTCGCAGCGTCCGCACCACGGGCTCCTGGCCGACCACCTCGGCGAACGTGCGGGGGCGGTGCCTGCGGTACAGCGACCGCTGCTGCTGCTGTGACTGGTCCTCTACCGACACCGTTCGCCTGAGTCTACCCACGCCCGTGGGCAGGCTCGATCACCCGCTCCAGCGGGTAGCGTCCGCACTGATGGCGGCCACGATCAAGCGCTGGGCGCAGCGAGCGGGAGCCCCGCTCTGGATCATCGGCGGAGCGGTGCTGCTGCGCCTGCTGAGCGGCGTGGGCTTCGCCAACTACGACACCCTCTACGCGCTGGCGTGGGGAGGGCAGCTCTCGCGCGGGCAGGCCCCGGCCTACTCCGTCCCGGTCGCCCCCACCCCCCACCCGCTGCTGGAGGCGCTGGGCGCGGTGCTCTCGCCGCTGGGGGCGCGCGCGGCCGAGAACGTGACCGTGGCCCTCGGCTTTCTCGCGCTGTCGGGCTGCGGCTGGGTGATCTACCGGCTCGGCGGCGAGTGGTTCTCTCGCGCCGCCGGGGCACTCGCGGCGCTGGTCTTCCTCACACGCGTGCCCGTGCTCCGCGACGGCGTGCGCGCCTACGTGGATCTCCCCTACCTGCTGCTGGTGCTGGGCGCCCTGCTGGTGGAGTCGCGCAGCCGCTCGAGCGCACAGCGCCCGGCGGCAGCGCCGGTGCTGGCGCTGCTGGCGCTGGCCGGGCTGCTGCGCCCGGAGGCGTGGGCGTTCTCTGGGCTGTACTGGCTGTACGCGCTGGAATGGACGCCCGCGTTCCTGCGCGGGCGCGGGACGCGCGGGGCCGGTGCCCTGCGCCTCCAGCAGCCCACCCGCACGCGCCGCGAGATCATCCAGCTGACGCTGCTGGCTGCGGCCGCCCCGCTGCTGTGGGTGCTCAGCGACCTGGCGATCACCGGCCAGCCGCTGTGGTCGCTGACCAACACCCGCCACACCGCCAGCACGCTCGGACGGGTCACCGGGATCGCCAACGTGCCCCAGTACATCCCGCGGCGGCTCGGCGAGATCCTGCGCCCGCCGGTGCTCGTGGGCGCGGCGATGGGGGGAGTGCTGTCGCTGCTGTGGCTGCGCAGCCGGGCGCTGCCGGGTGCGGCCGCGGGCGCGCTGGCGGTGACGGTGCTCGCCGCCTTCGCTGCACTCGGGCTCCCCATAAACACCCGCTACGCGTTCCTGGCGGCGGCGATCCTGTGCGTGTTCTGCGGCGCCGGTGCCTTCGGCTGGCTGCACCTGGCGCGCGGCGATCGGCGGCGGCGCTGGTGGATGGCCGGCGGGGCGCTGGTGCTTGCGGCGCTGGCCGCCTACGCCCCCGCGCAGTACCGCACGGCGCACCGTGAAATGGACAAGCTGGCGCGCCAGCAGAGCATCGAAGGCGACCTGCTGGCGCTCGTGGATGACCATTCGATCAACCTGCGCTGCGGCGAGGTCGGGGTCCCCAACCACGCGCCAGTCCCGCTGCTGGCGCTGTACCTGCAGACAAGCCCCCGCAACATCGTCAACGCCGCCACGGGCGGGCGCCTCACCAGCGGCGTGTACGTCGACCCGGCCAGCAAGGCGGTCGAAAAGGACTATGTGCTCGACCCCAAGGACCCGATCGTGACCGTCAGCGTTCCGCCCGGCTTCACCGAGACGAGCGCCAACCGCTCGTGGCTGATCTTCCACAGGTGCGCGTAGCTGTGGCGTGTGCGCCCGGCTGTAGTGGACCGTGCACCCCTCGTCGTTGTCCTCGGCATCCGGCGCCGATCGTCGCCCACGACTCCGGTCCGGGAGCTCCCGCTGCGCCTGCCGGTGATCGCTTAAGGCTGCTTCCTTCCGGACCTGACCTGGTTCGCAAGCCGACA
>DAINPC010000276.1:0-2997 GCA_036743695.1 Solirubrobacteraceae bacterium
CAGGAGGAGCCGCGCAACATGGGCGCGCGCGCCCACATGTTCCCGCGGCTGATGCAGATCCTGCCCCAGGAGATGCACTTCGGCTTCGTCGGGCGCCCAGAGCGTGCGAGCCCCGGCGAGGGCTACCCGGCGGCCCACATCGACGAACAGAACCGGATCGTGACCACCGCCATCGACCTGCGCCAGCCGATCTCCCAGTACCCCCGCAAGACACCCGGAGAGCGCTGATGTGGGCTCTGTGGAAGCGCTTCCTGGAGATCCGCCGCCAGCGCAAGCGCAAGCGCCGCGGCTAGCGTCCCTTCCAGACGGGCTCGCGCTTCTCCTTGAACGCCGCCGAGCCCTCGCGCGCGTCCTCGGAGGCGAACACCGGCCCTGAGATAGCGCCCTGCCGGTCCCACATCTCCGCGCTGGACCAGTCGAACTGCTCCTGGAGGATCTGCTTGGTGGCCATCAGCGCCAGCGGCGCGTTCCTGGCGAGCGCCCAGGCCAGCTCCAGGGCCTGCTCCACAGCCGTGCCGGGCTCGACCACGCGGTTGACCAGGCCGAGCTCGTGAAAGCGCTCCGCGGGCAGCGCCTCGCCGGTGAGCGCCAGCTCCATGACCACGTGGTAGGGCATGCGCCGGGGCATCCGCAGCAGCGCGCCGCCCGCCGCCACGAGCGAGCGCTTGACCTCGGGGATGCCCATCCTGGCGCCCTTCCCGGCCACGATCAGATCGCACGCCAGCGCGATCTCCATGCCGCCCGCCAGCGCAAAGCCCTCGATCGCGGCGATCAGCGGCTTGCGCGAGGCGCGCTGGGTGATGCCCGCGAAGCCGCGATCGCCGAACCAGGCGGACTCGCCTTTCATGAACGCCCCCAGGTCCATGCCGGCCGAGAAGAAGCCGCCGGCTCCCGTGAGCACGCCCACCGACAGGCCCTCGTCGCCGTCCAGCTCCTCCAGCGCGCCCGCCACCCCCGCCGCGAGCGCCGCGTTGACGGCGTTTCGCACCTCGGGGCGGTTGAGCGTGATCAGCAGGACGCTCTCGCGTCGCTCAGTGAGAACAGGCTGCCCGGCGGCAGCCTCATGGGCGGTCATCTGGGACTCCTTGCTCGGGGACCACAGCAGCCTACCCGTGGCCCCCAGCACGGGTAGCGCACGCGCCTGCGCCCCCGGCACGGATTGCGCGCGCCCGTGGCCGGTCGGGACTCGACCCGTGGCGGGCGGCGCTGCTCAGGCCGCGAACAGGCGCAGCGCGGGCTCGCGTTCGCCGCGGAGGATCTGCGGATCCACCTCCACGCAGTCGATCCCGCGCGAGATCGCCAGCACGCGCGCCTGGGGCTTGATCACCTGGGCCGCCAGCACCCCGCGACAGGAGCCGAGCGCCGGGTCCAGGCGAATGCGCTCCAGGTAGCGCGTCAGCTGCTCCACCGCGTCGATCGTCGCGATCCGCTTGATCTCCACGGCGATCCATTCGTCGTCGCCGTCCCTGCACATCAGATCCACCGGTCCGATGTCCGTGGGCCACTCGCGCCTGGCGAGCCGCAGGCCCTCCCCACACCACTGAGGGGCGTCGGCGAGCAGCTCCTGCAGCTCGCGCTCCAGGCCCTCCTTCTCCAGCGAGACCAGCTCGTCCAGCTCGTGCTCGACGTCTGAGAGGACCTCCGCGATAGCAATGTCCAGCCGCTCCTGCTGGCGCTGCTTGCGCACGATCAACCGCGTGAGGCGGCCCTCGGCGTCGGTCTCCTGCTCCACCACCGTCGGCGGGATCATCCAGTTCAGCGGCTTGACGTTCGGACCGCCACCGTCCGCCCAGACCATGAACGTGCCGTCCGCCTTGAGCATCAGCAGCCGCACCGCCTCCGGCAGGACCGTGCTCAGACGTCCTGCGTAGGAGACCTCACAGCGGGCCACGATCAGGCGCATCGCCCGACCGTACCGTCTGCGTCGGACCCACAGCCTCCGCGGCCGCCGGCGCCGCAGCGACCGGCTGCACCGCCTCGGCAGCAACCGGCTGCACCGCCTCGGCAGCGAGCGACTGCAGCGCTTCGGCAGGCGGAGGCGCCAGCTCGGCGCGCTGCACTTGCGGCTCGCCCTGCATGCCGACCGCCTCGCGGAACTCGCGGAATCCGTGGCCGAGGGCCCGCGCCAGCTCAGGCAGACGTTTGGGCCCGAGGACCAGCAGCGCCACGATCGCGATGAACAGCAGGTGAATCGGGTTCTCGATGCCCATGGCCCATCAGGCTAGCGTGCGGCCGGCCCTGCGCGCCGTGCCCGCTACCCCGTCCGAGCGCGCCGCGCGCCCGCCGGTACGGCCGACCGGCCCCCTACGCTCTCGGTTCGTGGCCCAGGAACCGCAAGCCACTCCAGGCCGCCCCTATCCGCCGCCGGGCGCTGCCGAACCGGTCTGGCCCGCGCTGGCGACCGTGCTCGCGGCGATCGCGCTGCAACTGACGCTGCCCGAACGCCTGACCGTGGGCCCCGCCTGGCTGCTGCCGGCACTGGAGGGGCTGCTCATGATCGGCCTGCTGCTGGCCTCGCCCCGCGAGCTCGAGTACGAGCACCCACGACGCAAACGCGCTGCGGTCAGCCTGATCGCGTTCGTCAGCGCTGCCAACATCTTCTCGCTGGTCGCGGTGAGCAAACACCTCCTGCGCCACGAACCCACAAAAGGCCGCGAGCTGATCATCGCCGGGATCCTGATCTGGCTGACCAACTTCCTGATCTTCGCCCTGTGGTACTGGGAGATCGACCGGGGCGGGCCGGGCCGGCGCGCGGCCGGCCACGACGCTCCCCCCGACTTCCTGTTCCCGCAGATGTCCGACGACCGGATCGAGCCGCGCGACTGGCGCCCGCACTTCATCGACTACCTGTACGTCTCGCTGACCAACGCCACCGCGTTCTCCCCCACCGACACCATGCCATTGACACCCATGGCCAAGAGCATCATGGGGGTTCAGTCGATCGTCTCGCTGGTGACGCTCGGCCTGATCGTCTCGCGCGCCGTGAACATCCTCTAG
>DAINPC010000277.1:0-2989 GCA_036743695.1 Solirubrobacteraceae bacterium
ATGCTTATCTCGGTCCGCGACCGCGCCGGGCGGCGGGTCGGTGACATGATGGTTATGGGGTGTGGTTCCCGCTGGGGGAAGCGTTGCGGCTGCTCAGTCTTTGTAGGCCTTGCACCCGTGGGTGTCGGCATCGTCTTGGCGGGAGCTGGCCGCGGCGCATCTGTGTGAGGGAGGGCTTTCGCGCGCGCAGGGCTCCTCATGCTGGCTGCAGTGCCTCCTCGCCGAGCTCACGCAGGGTGTGGTAGGCACGCATGTAGAAAAGGTGCTGTTTCCAAATGATAGGCTTAGGCGGATGGCGCCCCCGCGTGATGTCACGCCCCTGCCCAGGGGGCGCCACCGCCTCACGCGGGCGCAGGTGCGTGCCTCCCAGCGCGGGCGCATCCTCGACGCCATGGCCGAGGTCGTGGCGGATCGGGGCTTCGCACGGATGTCGGTGGCCGACGTGGTGGCCCGGGCCGGCGTGTCCACCAAGGCCTTCTACGAGCAGTTTGAGAACAAGGAGGATTGCTTCCTCGCGGCTTATGACGCCGGCGTCGAGATCATGGTCGATGGCCTCGGTCAGGTACTCGAGTCTCTCCCCGGCGACCCGCTCGAGCGCTTCGGACAGGCGCTGGACGTCTACCTCGCCCTTTTGGCCGACGAGCGCGCGTTCGCCCGGACCTTCCTGATCGAGGTATACGCGGCAGGGCCGCAGGCCCTGCAACGACGCCACGCGGTCTACACGCGTTTCGTTGACGTCATCGCCGAGGTGTTCGGCGCGGAGGACGATGCGCGCCAGCGATTTGCCTGCGAGGCGCTGGTCGGAGCCATCTCCTCGCTGGTCACGGTGCGGGTCGCAACCGGCGCCTTTGACGAGCTGGCCGGGCTGCGCGAGCCAATCATTGGCCTCGCCGCCGATCATCTCCGCTCCGCCGGGCTGCCCGTCCGCAGGTCGGCATGAGCGCCTGCTCTTCGGAGGATCGTCTCACCGACGGTGAGAGGGCTCCCGGCCGGCCGGTGGCCTCCGGCCAGCTCGCCCGCATCACCCCGGGCGGGCCTGAGGACATCGGCCGCCTGAACTTCGCCATCACCCGGCTGATCGGTGCCCTGACCGGCGGTGGGCCGCCGAACATCTTCACCACGCTCGCGCGCCACCGTGGGGTGTTTCGCAAGTGGCTGCGCTTCGCCAGCGCACTGATGCCCGGCGGCGTGCTGCCGCGCATCGACAGCGAACTGCTGATCCTGCGCGTGGCGCACAACTGCAGCTGTGACTACGAGTGGCAACACCACCAGCGCCTGGGCCAGCTGGCAGGACTGAGTGCTGAGGAGATCGAGCGCGTGGGACGGGGTCCGAGCGCGGAGGGCTGGTCTCCCCGGCGCATCCTGCTCCTGGGCGCCGCCGATGCGCTGCACGTCGAGAGCACGCTTCCCGACGAGCTTTGGCGCCCGCTTCGGGCCATGCTGTCCGACGCTGAGCTGATCGAGATGTGCCTGCTCGTCGGCCACTACGAGATGCTGGCCATGACCGCCAACGCCCTCCGCATTCAGCCCGACCTATTGCCCCCCGGCCCGCCGTCACGCTCGATGCGGGCCCTTCAATCCATCACCAACCGCCGTCAGACACAGGAGCCACGCCAATGAGCCGTGCCCAACCATCCCTGCAGGGCCGACGCGTGCTGATCACCGGCGCCGCACGCGGAATCGGCGCCCTGACCGCCCGGCGCCTGCACGAGCGAGGCGCGCATGTGGCCCTGTTGGGGTTGGAGCCCGACCTGCTGGCCGAGGTGGCCGCGACATGCGATCACGCGCCCTGGTTTGAGTGCAACGTCGCCGACCGGGCCCAGATGGGGAAGGCGGTCGAGGCAGCCGTCGACAAACTCGGAGGCCTGGACGTCGCGATCGCCAACGCGGGAATCGGCGCGCAGATGACCCTCATCGACGGCGATGCGGCAGTCTGGGATGCCACCTTTGCGGTGAACCTGATGGGGACCTACAACCTCGTGCGGGCCGCCGGTCCCCACGTCTCCCATCCCCAGGGGTACTTCCTCGTGACGGCGTCAGTGGCCGCCGCGATCCACATGCCGCTGATGTCCGCCTACTGCGCCTCCAAGGCTGCCGTGGAGTCGCTCGGCGACTCGCTGCGCATCGAGCTGCGGCCGTCGGGCGCGCGGGTTGGGGTGGCCTACTACGCCGAACTCGACACAGAGATGACATCCCGCGGCTTTGCCACCGAAGCCGCCGCGAGACTACCGCTAGGCGGACACGGACACATGCCCGTCGCGCCAGTCGAGCCGGCGATCGACGCCCTCGAGCGTGGGATCGCGCGTCGCTCGCGGCGCATCGTCTCGCCGCGGTGGGTCCCAGTCGTCCTGTCGGCCCGTATGGTCGTCCAGCGACTGATGGAGCTGCAGGTCCGACGGGGCCTGGCGCGGACCCTTGACATCGCCCGTGGGGAGGAACCGGCATACACCACACCCCAGCCCGAGCGGGAGCAGCAGCGCGAGCGGGAGCGAGCCTAGATCATCTCCGCGCAGATGGCGTAGACCTGCACCTGGATGTCGATGAAGGCTGCGGTACTCACCGATCACGTGACCACAATCGAACTGGACTCCCCCCGGCAACCCCTGTGGGGTGCGTTTATTCGATCGGGCATGGTTTCAGGCGGCGATGTACTCGTGGATGAGGCCGCCGAGCCTGTCGTGTCTGCGGATCGCGGCGGCTGGCAAGATTGCTGTCGTTGGCGGTGGGCGCCGTGGTTCGGGAGGGGCGAGCTCGAGCGTACGGTGCGGCCTGTGGGTGTTGTAGTGCCCGACGAACTCGGTCAGCACATGCTGTAGGTGTCGGCGGTTGGCGATCAGCAGCCAGTCGAGGCACCCTCGTCTGAGGGTGCCGACGAATCGCTCGGCGGCGGCGTTGGCCTTCGGTGCCCTGACGGGCGTGCGGATCACACGGATGCCCTCGGTGTTGAACACCGTGTCGAAGGCGCGCGTGAACTTGCCGTCGTTGTCAC
>DAINPC010000278.1:0-2986 GCA_036743695.1 Solirubrobacteraceae bacterium
GGGCGCAGCGACAGCCGCTTGGGCTCCATCGCCGCGACGATCTTCTTCTTCAGGATCTTCTCGTCCAGCAGGTCCTGCAGGCGGATCCCCAGTCGCGCGGCCTTGTCCGCATAGCAGGGGCCGATGCCTCTGCGGGTGGTGCCGATCTGCAGGCTGCCCAGCTTGGCCTCGCCGGCCGAGTCCAGCAGCATGTGGTAGGGCATGATCAGGTGCGCGTTGGCCGAGATGCGCAGGCCGCCCACGTCCACGCCGCGTGCGCGCAACGCGTCCAGCTCCTCGATCAGGACCCGCGGGTCGATCACCACGCCGTTGCCGATCACGCAGCGCTTGCCCGGGTAGAGGATGCCCGAGGGGATCAGGTGGAGCTTCCACTGCTGATCGCCCCTGACGATCGTGTGGCCCGCGTTGTTGCCGCCCTGGAAGCGGACCACCGCGTCGGCGCGCTCGGCGAGCAGATCCGTGATCTTGCCCTTGCCCTCATCGCCCCACTGGGCGCCCACTATCACGATGCCTGGCATGTCGTGGAGTTTACGGAGGGCCCCGGGTCGGCCTCAGCCGGCGTGCTCGGCGATCCCCGTTCGCTCGACGCGGAACTCGCGCCGCTTGTCCTCGCCGTAGAGGGGGATCAGGTCGCCGCAGATCTCCACCAGCCGCGAGACCGTGCGCGCGCCCAGGCGCTCGGAGAGCTCGTCCGGCATCAGGTTGGTCGTGGCCACGATCGCCCGCTCGGCCTCATAGCGCGCGTTGACGATCGAGTACAGCTGCTCTAGCACCCAGTCGGTGCGGTTCTCCGCGCCCAGGTCGTCGATGTGCAGCAGGTCCACCGCGGTCAGGCGGTCCATGAAGTCGAGCTTGCCCTCGGCCGAGTCCATCGATTCGCGCAGCAGGTTGAGCAGGCGCGGCAGCGAGTAGATCGCAACCGAGCGCCCCGCGTCGAGCGCCGCCTTGGACACGAGCATCGCCAGCGTGGTCTTGCCCGTGCCGACGTCTCCCTGGATCCACAGGCCCCGGCCCGAGTCGAGGTTCTGCTCGATCGAGCGCACGTAGCGGCGCACCGATCGGATCTGGTCGGGCGCCGTCCTGGCGATGTCGCTGACGGGAGGCCGCTCGAAGGAGACGCCCCGATAGCGGCTCGGAATGCGCCCCGCGAGGCTCTTGGTGCGGGCGCCCGCGATCCGCGCCGCTCGACAGCCGCAGTCCGTGGCCGTGTTGGTGGCCTCATCGATCACAAAGCCGCTGCCGTCGCACACGCCCAGCGGGCACTGGCTGGAGCCGGCGCCCGGAGTGCCCGTGATCCGGCGCGAGCCGAGCTCGAGCGGGTCGGGGGCGTCGGGCGCCTCCGGCGCGGATCCCTCGCCGCTCATTGCGCGTAGCGCTCGCCGGCGTAGTTCATGAACTTCGGGTACTCCTTCTGGAAGGTCAGCGTGACTTTCCCGACCGCCCCGTTGCGATGCTTGGCGATCAGCAGGTCCGCCTCGCCCGGGCGCTCGGAGTCCTCGTTGTAGTACTCGTCGCGGTAGATGAACATCACCAGGTCGGAGTCCTGCTCCAGGTTCCCGCTCTCGCGCAGATCCGAGAGCTGCGGCTTCTTGTCCGGGCGCGACTCCACCGCACGGCTCAGCTGCGAGAGCGCGATCACCGGGACGCCCAGCTCGCGCGCCAGGATCTTCAGGCCGCGGCTGAGCTCGCCCACGGCCGTCACGCGGCTGTCGTAGCGGCTGTCCGTGCGCATCAGCTGCAGATAGTCGATGATGATCAGCCCGAGCCCACCCTCGCACTGGCTGTGCAGGCGGCGAGCCTTGGCGCGGATCTCGAGCATGCCCACGTCGCTGGAGTCGTCCACCCACAGCGGCGCGCTCGCCAGGCGCTGGCTGGCGTTCAGGATCTTTGGCCAGCGCTGCTCGGAGACCCGGCCCTTGCGCAGCTCCTCGCCCTTGATCCGCGCCTGGGAGGCCACGAACCGCTGGGCCAGCTCCGCCTCGGCCATCTCCAGCGAGAACAGCGCCACGGCCTTGCCGTGCTCGACCGAGGCGTTCTCCGCGATGTTGCACACCAGCGCGCTCTTGCCCATCGCGGGGCGGGCCGCGATGATGATCAGGTTCCCCGGCTGAAAGCCCCCCGTTATCTCGTCCAGGTCCTTGAAGCCCGACGGCGTGCCCGTCAGCGAGGTGCCTTCGATCGACAGGCGGTGCAGCTTGTCCAGCTCCTCGTGCAGCACCTCCTCGATCGCGCGGAAGTCCTGCTGGCGGTCGTCGCGCGCGACCTCCAGCATCGCCTTCTCGGCCAGCTCGACCAGCTCGCGCGGCGGCGCATCGTGGCCGAGCACGCTCTCCTGGATCTCATAGGTGCTCTTCAGCAGCCGGCGCAGCAGCGCGTTCTCGCGCACGATCTGCGCGTAGCGGCGGGCGTGCCCGGCCGCCGGGACCACCCCGGTCAGCTCGTCCACCGTGGCCGGACCGCCCACGTCGTCGAGCTTGCCCACCTGGCGCAGCCGGTCGGTGACCGTGAGGACGTCCACCGGCTCGCTCTCGTTGTAGAGGGCGAGCATCGCCTCGTAGATCATCGCGTGGCGCTCGCGATAGAAGTCCTCCGGGCGCAGGCCCTCTTCGATCACCAACGCGTACAGCGAGCGATCGGACAGCAGGATCGCGCCCAGGACCGACTGCTCGGCGTCGAGGTTGTGCGGCGGAGTGATCACGCCCGCGGAGGCGCCCGTGGCGCCGTTGGCTGTCGAGACGGCGCTCATGGCCATGACCGAGCCGAGTCTAGATCGCCGACGGCCTCCGCCCCGAGCGTGTACCCGCTATCACGGAGGAAATCGCGCTTCACGAACACATGTTCGCACGCCGGTGCGACGGAGGGCGAACGCGTGGGGCTATTTCTTGGCGACGATCATCGTCTTGATCGTCGCTGTCACGCCGTCCACGACCTCGACCACGACCATGTAGGTGCCGACGTTCTTGATCGGCTCGGGGAGATGCACGCC
>DAINPC010000279.1:0-1648 GCA_036743695.1 Solirubrobacteraceae bacterium
CGGGGGGCGGGCCGAGCCCTCAAAGCGAAGGCCCGTCCCTACCGCGACCACTACGAAACGGCTAGGTGTGCCGGTTTTTGTTCTGGCCAGGGTGGGGTGATCTGCAGTAGTTCGAGGACGCGGCGTTGGGTGTGGGTGAGGCGGTCTAGTTCGATGCCGGTGTGGGTGTAGGTGAGGCCGAGTCCTTGGAAGGTTGAGAGCACGTTGCGTCCGGTGGGCTTGGCGGCGCGGTTCTCGGGTAGCAACCCGGGTAGGAGCTCGTCGTCGTGGAGTTGCTTGCGGAGCTCGGTCTCGATCAGCCTGAAGATCAGCAGGGCGATTCCGATGATGCTGGTGAGCGCGTAGATGCGGTCGTCGTTGTGTAGGAAGATCGGGCGGACCTTGAGTGTCTGCTTGTAGTCGCGGTGGCGGCGCTCGACGATCTGCTGTCCCTTGTAGGCGTGCAGCACCTGCCCGGCGCTGACGCGCGTGCCGGCGATGTTGGTCGCCAGCGCGTAGATCCCGTCGGTCTGCCCAGCAGCAGCGACCGCCTCCTCGTTGCGCATGAAGGTGAGGGTGGGCTTGCCGTTGCGGGTGGCGGTCGTGGTGGTGATCAGATCCTGGATGTTGGGGGCGATGATCCGGGCGACTCTGGCATCGACCTGCTTGCGGGTCTTGTAGTAGCGCCCGCCGAGCCCGTTGTGGACGCGCTGCAGCTGCTCCTCGGCCTTGGCCAGCGCGCGCTCGCGGGCGGCTGCGGTCTCTGACTGCTCCTCGGAGGAGTGCACATAGGCAACGCGGAAGCGGTGAGTCTCGCTGGTCTCGGGATCGGTGACCTCCCAGTCGCGCAGCGCGCCCCGATACTTGGTGCGCAGCGGTGGCGGGAGCCCTCGCTCGCGCTGTGAGACATAGCGCAGCGCTCGCAGGCCCTGAGGCCCGACGTCGGCCAAGAAACGCTCGCGAAACCCGGTCTGGGCTCGCAACGGCACGATGAAGCGAAGCCCGGCGCGGGCGATCTCACACAACGTCTTGGGCTGTCCGCACGCGGAGTCCAAGATCAACAGGCCACCAGGCCCGGAGAGCTCGCGCAGACGCTCCAGGCTCTGGGCGACCAGCGACACCTCGGCGGCGTTGCCCGGCTCCGGGCGCACATACAAAGACACCCCGTCAGCGGTCGCGGCCTGCAACGCACGGACCTGGCGGGCGACCCCTGCTCCCTGCGCCCAGCCCTTGGCGACCAGCGCCGAGTCCTCGTAGGCGCCGCACACACGCAGCGCGGTCAGATCGACGTGCAACCGTCCGGCGTCGATCCCGAACCGCTCGATCGCGCGGGCGGCGAGCGTGCCACGCAACGTCTCCGCGTACACCGCCAAGATCTCCAGCGCCCGCCCCAGACGATCGTCGTTGAGCAACGCCGCCGGGATCCCCAGCAGCTCCTGCAGCGCCGCCCCGGACGCCCACCCGGCGATGTCATACAACGGCGACGGTGAGCACAGCCGGCTGCAGATCAGCGCCGCGACCGCCTCCCCGACCGACAGCTGCTGGCGCCCGCGCTGGGGCAGCGCGCGATCGACGGTCGCGATCAGATCCAGCGCGGTGATGAAGTGCCAGGCCAACAGCAACGGCCCGACCTCCCGGCGCACGCCCGCCAGCGGCGGATCCAGCCGCG
>DAINPC010000279.1:1658-2128 GCA_036743695.1 Solirubrobacteraceae bacterium
GAGCCCATCAGCTGCTCCAGTTGGCCCGACGCCTTGAGCTCGTCCTCGCGCCCCAGCGTCTTGAGCACCCGGTGGCGCACCCGCCCCTGCTCATCGCGATAGGCCTGCACCAGCCGCAGATACACGTAGCGCTTAGACCCGCGGCGAACAGCGTGACGCTTGACATACATGTTGGCCCTACACTAACCGCAGCAGCGGACGGGACCTTTGCCCACAGATATGGGCGTATTCGCGGCCCGAACCCAGGACCCCAACGTCTGATGTTGGCCCTACGGACCAACCATGCGGGGACCGCACCACCACCAGCATCGACCCACAATGCCAACAACCACCGCATCGCGCGCCCACCCAGCCGGCGCGCAATCAGCCGACCTACCGCTTCGTTACGCGGAAAATGGGGCTAGCGTACGTGCCCATGCCTCGTTCCTGGATCTGGATGCAGGTCGCGATCGTGATCTTCGTGGTGGCGG
>DAINPC010000279.1:2138-2974 GCA_036743695.1 Solirubrobacteraceae bacterium
GCGGTGTACGGCGTGGCCGCCACGCTGGCGGCGAGCCCTGCTCTCGGCGAAAAGCGGGCCGGGGCCGGCAATCGGGCCGGAACCCGCTGGTCGGTCCGTTTGACGGCTTTCTCGACGCGGTTGCGTGCGTCAGTCGAGATAGAAATCAGGCGCGCGCGCCGCGTGGAGATCATGCTCCAACTGGCCACGTTTCCTGAAGCCCCTCTACGATCCCGGACGGTCGGATTTCCCGAGTCCGGTTCTGGCCTCGGTTCTGCACGCCATTTCTCAGGGCGGGCCTTCCCCCACGGCGCGAAACTGCGGTGCTGGCGCACCCTTCGCCCCGACGCGGTGGAGTTTGCAACGCCCCTTCGCCACGACGCGGGGCCGGCAGAACCCAGCTCAGTGTCTGGTTGCCTACCAACTGTCGTGGCCACCGAGTGCCCAGAGCCCCTTTGCCCGGAGCGGGCGTTACCCGCGCCGGGGCGGCCTCGAAGGCCGCCTGGAGGGGCGTTACCCCCTCGTCGTCGCTCATACGGGCTCATGCGCCAGACCATCCCCCTCCCCGCGCCTCCGGTTTCCCGTTGCGCGCAGGGTCTTTGCAGGTTCTCGCCAGTCCCTGCTGGGCGATGGCCCTTCCCGACATTATCTCTGCGACCCTTGTGCAGGTGCTCGGACCCATACCCCGCCGCGCTCCTCGGCTGCACTTGTCCATTCCTTCACCGAGGACACCGGCCTCACCCCACGGGAAACGGGTTCGGCGCGCGGATCTATCCCCACATGGCAGCTTCCGTGGGGAGCCGTATTTCGTGGCTGCAGTCATTCGATCACCTTCGGGCTCCTGCACTCGCTCGGCC
>DAINPC010000280.1:0-2968 GCA_036743695.1 Solirubrobacteraceae bacterium
CCGGCCGCGGCTCGCCATCAGGTCGTCATGCCGGTGAACTGACCGCCGGTGATGTTCAGCACCTGGCCGTGCACGTAGTTGGCCCACGGGGAGCAGAGGAAGAAAACGCCGCCGGCGGCCTCCTCCGGCGTGCCCGGCCGGCCGAGCGGGATCAGCATCGCGGCCATCCCCTTCAGCTGATCGGGGATCCCCAGCTGCACCTTCTCGCCGCCGATCTCCATCGTGTTGTCCTGGTCCTTGCTGGCGGTCAAGCGGGTCTCGATGTAGCCGAAGGCGACCGCGTTGACGTTGATCTTGAACTGGCCCCACTCCTTGGCCAGGGTCTTGGTCAGACCCACCACGCCTGACTTGCCGGCTGAGTAGTTGGCCTGCCCGGCGTTGCCCATCGTGCCCGAGATCGAGGACACGTTGACGATCTTGCGGAAGACCTCGTTGCCCTCCTCGCGCTCCTTCTTGGCGGGCTCGCGCAGGTGCGGCGCGGCGGCGCGGATCACGCGGAAGGGCACCACGGTGTGGATGTCGATCATCGCCTGGAATTGCTTGTCGGTCATCTTGTGGATGGGCGCGTCCAGCGTGTAGCCGGCGTTGTTGACGATGATGTCGATCTTGCCGAACGAGTCCACCGCCTTCTGCACGAGCTCCTCGGGGATCCCCGGCTTGGTCAGATCGCCGGCGAACACTGCGGTCTCGCCGTTGATCTCACCGGCGGCCTGCTCGGCTACGTCACCGTCGAGGTCGTTGATCAGAACCTGAGCGCCCTGCGCGACGAGCAGCTCCGCGGTTGCGCGTCCGATCCCGCGTGCGGAACCGGTGACGATTGCCGACTTGCCGTCGAGAACTCCCATAGCTGTTGCTTCTCCTTGTCGTATTGCGGTGCGCGGAGGTTATCCGAGCGCCCGTCAAGGGCCCGGCCGGGGCGTGCACGGGCGGCCGGTGGGCGGCCGGGACGCGGACCGGATGGCGCCTGGAGAGCTCAGGCGGTGATGATGAGGCCGAAGTCCTGCGTGTAGATGCCGCCGGCCTGGCCGTGGGCGAGCGAGTTGGGGACGTGCGGCGAGGCTCCTATGCCGGAGTCGCGGAAGCGCCCATCGAGGATGTTGGCCCGATGCCCGGGCGAGGCCATCCAGGCGGCGACGATGGCGCGCGGCGTGCCGAGGCTGCCGGTGCCCCAGGCGATGTTCTCCCCGACTTCGTAGCCGATCCGCGGGCTGTAGATGTAGCCGGCGGCCCGCATGCGGTCGAGCGGCGTCTGTCCGCCGGAGCCTGCGTGTTCGAAGTAGTCGCCTGAGACCATGCTCTGGGTGTGGCCCTGCGCGGCCTGGTCGAGCTTGCCGTTGTCCTGCAGCGCGGCCTCGCCGTGAGCGGCCCGTTCGCGGTTGACCAGGCACAGGGTTGCGGCGCGGATGCGGTCGAGGTCTTCCTGGCTGGGCCGCAGTTCCGCATCCACGCAGGTGCCGTCGGCGGAGACGGCGGATGTGGAGCGGCCCGAGGAGCGGCGGAGCGTGCGGTGGGGCGTGCGGTGGGGCGTGCGGTGGAGCGTGCGGTGGGGCGAGCGCCGGGGCGTGCGCCGGGGCGAGCGGTGGTGTCGGGCGGTGCTGCGCCTGTGCGGGCACAGCGCCCGGCGCCGGTGGCCGCGACTGGGCTTGTGGCTGAAGTGGACGCTGCCAGCTTTGCCGTGGGCTCTGCCGGCCCTCCTGCAGTGCGCGGCACGATGCGCGGGGCGGCGGTGGGCGGGCGTGCTCGCGCCGAGCGCCGTTGAGGCGCCCGCGAGTGCGCCGAGCGCGAGGGCGGCGAGGGCAGCGAGACAGATGAGGCGTTGACGGGCCACGTGGACCCATCGGACGCTCGCGCCCGGGCCGTGAGCGCTGCGAGCAAGTTTGGACGCTTATGAGGAGGTTCGGCGCCCGGCCGGTCCCTACAGCCCGAGCACGCGCGCGAGGATTTCGCGCATGATCTCGTCGCTGCCGCCGCCGATGGGGCCGAGACGTGCGTCGCGGGCGGCGCGCTCGACCCAGTACTCGCGCATGTATCCGGCGCCGCCGTGGATCTGCAGGCAGTCGTCCATCAGCTCGAAGCACGCTCGCTGGGTGAGAAGCTTGGCCATGGTCACCTCGCGCAGCGGGTCCTCGCCGGCGACGAAGCGCCCTAGCGCGTCGTAGGTGACGCAGCGGCAGGTGTGCACGGAGGTGGCCAGGTCGGCGAGCTTGTGGCGGATGGCCTGGTGCCCTGACAGGGGGCGCCCGAAGGCCTTGCGCTCCTGGGCGAACTCCACGGTGCGCTCCCAGGCGATCTGCATGGCGCCGACCGCGCCGAGGGCCATGGCCAGGCGCTCCCACTGGAAGTTGGCCATGATCAGCTTGAAGCCCTCGTTCAGCTCCCCGAGCAGGTTCTCCTCTCCCACGAACACGTCCTGGAAGCTGATGGTGGCGGTGTCGGAGGCGTGCCAGCCGAGCTTCTCGAGCTTCGCGGACTCGACCCCCTCGCCGCGCTCGACGATCAGGAAGGAGATCCCCTGGTGCCCGCCCTCGGGGGTGGTCTTGACGGCGGTGACTATGAAGTGTGCGCGCACGCCGTTGGTGATGTAGGTCTTCTCGCCGTTGAGGAGGAAGCCGCCGTCCACGCGCTCGGCGCGCGTGCTCAGCGCGGCAACGTCCGAGCCGGCGCCCGGCTCGGTGATGCCCAGCGCGCCGATCCGCTCGCCGCGGATGGCCGGCACGAGGTAGCGCTGCTTCTGATCCTCCGTGCCGAACTTCCAGATGGGCGGCGTGGCGATGTTCACGTGCGCGCCGATTCCCGCGGCCGTACCGCCCGAGCCGGTGCGGGCGAGCTCCTCGATGAACACGGCCTCGTGCAGGTAGTCCCCGCCCTGTCCGCCGTAGGACTCGGGGTACTTCAGCCCGAGCAGCCCCTGGGCGGCGAGCTTGGGGAATACGTCATCGGGGAACCAGCGCTCCTCCTCCCACTGCTG
>DAINPC010000281.1:0-2955 GCA_036743695.1 Solirubrobacteraceae bacterium
GCCAGCGCCCCGCCAACGATGCCTGTCCGGAGACCCTTGACCGCTGCTCCGGCAGGTGGCTGTTGCACAAACCCCCGGCGGGCTCACTGGAGCCTTTCTAAGGGCGGGGTCGAAAAAGCCGCAAGTCGTCGCTCCCCCGTGGCGCGCCCTGCCCTGCCTCGGCGCCGCCAGCGCCCTCAGCGACCGTCACAGCGAACGCAGCCCAGGTTCTCGCAGACGGCTTTGTGCAACAGCCACGCAGCGAAGCAGGCGTGCGAAGAAGCTGACCCGGCACTGTCGCAAAGGACGACCTGCGGGCGCCGGCGCTGACGACCGGAGGACGACTGCTTTGCCGACGCGATGCAGCAGTCTCGGGCGCCGTGGGCATCCGTGCTGGTGCTCGTTCAGAGGGGGCGCGTGGGGGTACGCGAGCCTGTTGTGCGCACGATTCTCGGGCTTCCCGATGTTTGGCCGGTAGGAAAGCCGTTCCCACGCTCGGGCCGAGACAGCTAGCTCAGTTGCTAGTGCGGTCGAGCGCTCACACGAGGGCCGGGATGATTTCACCCGCGAGCCGCTCCAGCTGTCGCTGATCGTCCGTGAGCGGATTGAGCAGGACCAGCTCGGCGCCGGCGTCCGCAACCGCGCGGATCCCTACGACGCACTCCTCCGCGGTGCCCGCGAGCATGTGCTCTGACCAGTCGCCGCCGCCGTAGTGATGTCTGAGGGCGTCCTCGAGCCGCCTTCGAGCGAGGGCGGGATCGTCCTCGATGTGCACGTAGACACGCTTGCCGAACCGGAACTTTCCTGGGTCGCGGTTCTGGACGGCCAGCTCGTCCTTCACCATCGCGACCTGTTCGGCGAACCGAGCGGTGGTCTGGGATCCCGCGCCCATGAACCCGTCGCCGTGTTGCGCGGCGCGCCGCATCCCGGCGGGCGCGTTGCCGCCGAACCACACCGGCGGGTACGGCTCCTGCACCGGCTTGGGCTCCATCGTCGCTCCGTGGAGCCTCCAGAAGCGTCCCTCGAAGTCGATCTGCGTGTCGGTCCAGCAGCTCTTCATCAACGCCAGTGCCTCGTTGAAGCGCGCGACAGGCTTGTCCGGGTCGACGCCGAAGGCCGCGAACGGTCGCTCCCGGCCACCGGTGGCGACGCCCACCTCCACGCGGCCATGACTGAGGCAGTCCAGCGAGCTGATCGACTTCGCGAGGTGCAGCGGGTTGTGCAACGGCAGGACGAACACCGCGCAGCCCAGCCGCAACCGTTCGGTGCAAGCCGCGGCATAGGTGAGCGTCTGGAGCGCCGCTAGGACGCCGGCTGCGCCGATCACCTGCTCCTGCACCCAGCCGCTCTCGAACACCCCGAGCTCCTCGACGCGGCGAAGGTGGGAGCGGAAGGCCGCCTCGTCGAAGCGGCTGTCGCGAGCGTACTGCGGGATCGAGATCGCGAATTGCACGGACCGAGAGCTTATTGCCCCGACGATCCGCAGCTGGCTAGCAAGAATTGGACCCTACCAATTGGACCCCAACCAGTCCTTCGCCTGCTTTCCTCCCAGCGCGCGCGGGGAGCCGATGCCATGCCGGACGCCTTTACCGGGGCCGTGTGGATGTCCCGTGCGTCGCCCCGTCACCGGCACGCATCACCGAGCCAGTCTTACGGACACCCCTTCGCTCAGCGCCATGAGGTTGCCTTTCGGGGTTCTGGTTACGGACCGGTCCCTGCAGGCCGCTGGGCGCTGACGCCCCTCGCAACGCGGAACTCCGCGGCGACCTCGCGTGTAGCCGCCTCCGCGCCGAGCGGAAATACGTGAAGCGCATCCACGCGCGAGCTGCTGGCAAGGCCGGCCGCCAGTTCGCCCGCTAGGTCGATGCCGCCGCCGCGACGGATCTGTGCCAGGGCCCGCTGGGGAATCGCGACGCCCGGCAGTGCGCGGGCGCGTTCTGCCATGTGCTCGCTGCGCAGCAGTGCGACGCTTGCGTACAACCGCACGCCCGCGAGGGTGTCCTCGGCGGCCGAGAGGAACGCTTCGAGGCGCCTGAGGTCGAAGATCATCTGCGACTGCACGAACGTTGCTCCAGCGGCGATCTTGCGCCGCAGGAGCCGCAACTCCCGGTCGACGTCCTCGGCGAAGGGATTGACGACCGCCCCGACCGCGAGCGGGTGCGGGGCGCTCCATGCCGACGCGCTCGCAATGAGCTGCGTGGCGGTCATGTCGCCCACATGTTCGATGCCAGGCACCGGATCGCCCTGCATGCAGAGGACCGCCTCAGCGCCGAGCGCCGCCGAGCCCACGACCTGGGACTGCAGGGCAAGCCGGTTGCGATCGCGGCAGGAAACGTGGACGATTGTCCCCACGCCCTGCTCCCGCGCGAGCGCGACCGCAGCCAGCGGCGACATCCGTGGCTGGCCGGCGTGATTGTCGGTCAACCCGACGACGTCGACGGTGTCGGCTAGAACAGCGATCCGGTCGCTGACGCGCGCGCCATCGGCCTCGGTCGGCAGCGAGATCTCCGCGGAGGTCAGGGCGGTCAGCGACACGATCGCCGAAGCCTAGCCCGCCGGTCCGCCAGGCCGACTCATGCCTCGTTAGAGGATCGGCTAACGGGACACCGGCTTCGATCTCCGCACGGGCCTCGAATCCCAGATGCGGACGGACCCGCTTCGCGCGGAAAGGAGGACGATCGCTTACGCGGCGAAGGAGGCGCCTGGTCCAAAGTCGCCGAGACGATCGGAATGGACGACGTCCAGGCGTCTCACGCCTGCGAAGTCGCGCTACCGCTTCGCCTGGCGGAAGCGAGCGTGCGGAGCCTCTCGGGTGGCACGCTTGGAAATCGTCCCAAGCGAGCGCCAGCGCAGCTGTCTCTCGGACACTCGCTTTGCCAGCGCGAAGCAGGCGTTTCGTGGGCGCCGCGGGTCACGCTCGCGCCTCGTCCAAACCAGCTGCGTGCTCGGCGTCTGCGTCGGCTCTCGCTCGGCTGC
>DAINPC010000282.1:0-2926 GCA_036743695.1 Solirubrobacteraceae bacterium
CGCCACGGTGCCGCAGCGCGGAGCCGGGAGAGGTTGCCGAAGTGGCCCACCGCGGTCCGGTTGATGAAGACGATGTGGTGGGGGAAGCGGATGTCTTTCATCTCGCCGAACCGGCTCACGTGCATGTCGAAGAGTTGGCGCAAGAGCTGGTCGTCGTAGCCGAAGCGGTAGGGGCGCTCGTCATCGAGCATCTTGATGGCGAGGTCGAGGGCGGGCGCGACCAGTTCCGCGGACACCGGCCCGCCCGAGGCCGTGCTGACACCCATCGCCGCGAGCAGCGCCGGCACCTCGCCGCGCCGGCCGTCGAGGGCGGCGCGGGAGAGCTCGCGGTAGCCCTTCACGATCGGCGGCGGCACCGACTTGACGCAGCCGAAGTCGTAGACGACGACGCGGCCGTCGGCGAGGAAGGAGAAGTTCGCGAGGTTCGGGTCCGCGTGGATCATCCGGTGCTCGAACAGGCCGCGCAGCAGGAAGTCGAACAGCACGGCTCCCCAGCGATCGCGCAGCGCCTGCGGCCGTTCGTCGGCACACGCCTCGTCCGGCGTGTAGCCGGCCACGTACTCCATCGTCAGGACGCGGCGGCTCGACGCTTCGTCGATGACGCCGGGAATCACCACTGCGTCGCTTCCGGCCCAGAGCTCCGCCATCCGCCGCAGGTTCTCCGCCTCGTTCACGTAGTCCAGCTCCTCGCGCAGGCGGTCGCGCAGCTCCCCCCAGACCGGCCCGAAGTCGGCGTCGGTGAACAGCGCGAACAGCGACTGCAACAGACGCCGGAGGTTGACGAGGTCGGCCTCGATGATCTCGGCTATCCCCGGGTACTGGATCTTCACCGCGATGGACCGCCCGTCGAAGAGGACGCCCCGGTGCACCTGCCCGATCGAGGCGGCGGCGATGGCCACAGGCTCGAGCTGCTTGATCGTCTTCTCCCAGCCGGGGAGTTCCGCGTCGAGCTGGCGCTTCACGGCGTCGAACGGGATCGGCGGCGCCTGTTGCTGCAGCGCGCGCAGGACGCCGGTCACTTCGGGCGGGAGCAGCGAGTCCTGAAGACTCAGCATCTGGCCGACCTTCATCGCCGCCCCCTTCAGCTCGCCCAAGTCGTGAACAATGCGCTCGGCGTTGAGGACGAGGTTTGCGACCTGGTGCAACTGACGCGACGGTCCGGAGCGGACGAGGGAGAGCAGCTGCTCGACGGCCACTGACGCCCCGACGCGCCCGACGAGGCTGCCGAGCCGCAGGAGCCGCTCGATCGGTGACCTCGCCGGGCCGCTTTTCCCGCTCTGATCCACAGCAGACGGCCGGGTTTCCCGGAGCCCCAACGGGTCAGGGCACCGCGATGGTGCCGGAGCGCAATAGCGCGTCGATGCGCTCGTTGGTGTAGCCGAGCGTGTCCGCCAGCACTGCACGCGTGTGCTCTCCCGCGCGATAGGGAGCCGGGCCGCGCGCCGGCACCGGCGCGCCGTCGATGTGGAATGGAGCGGAGGTTACGCGAACCTCGCCGCGCCCCGGGTGCGGGATCATCGAGAAAGCCTGGCGCTCGGCCATGTGCGGGTGCGCGATGACCTCCTCCATCGACCGCACGGGCGCGCAGGGCACGCGCGCAGCGGACAGCGCCTCCATCGCCGCCTCCACCGACTCGAAGCGCTCGAGCCAATCGCAGATCAATCGGCGCAGTTCGGGCCAATGTTCGCGCCTGCCCGGCGCCGTTGAAAACCGTTCGGCGCCAATGGGACTGTCCCCGCCTATCGTGGCGAGCAGGCGGTCCCAGGTGGGGCCGCCGCCGATGAACTGCACGGCGATGTGGCGTCCCTTGATGGCGTGGATAACCATGCCTACGCGCGGCCCTTTGATGATCTCTCCGCCATTCAAGGCAGCCGCGATGCCCAGGTCTTCCGCGCCCCAGAGCGACTGCAGCATCGAGACATCGAGATAGGCGCCCTGCCCGGTGCGTTGGCGCCTGTGAACGGCGGCGAGCACCAGGCCAAAAGCGTGCACTCCCGCAAGCGCGTCTGCGGACTGCAGGTAAGCCACCCTCGGCTCGGGATCGCCCTGCCGGTCGAGGTCCATCGCCCCCGAGGCCGCGTTGATCAGGTGCGCAAAGGCCGGCCGGTCGCGCAGCGGCCCGGTCTGGCCGTAGCCAGAGATGGAGCAGTAGACGATGGCCGGGTTTGCCGCCGAAACCGCGTCATAGCCAAGGCCGTGCCGGGCCATGATGCCGGGCACGAAGTTCTCGACCAGCACGTCCGCCGCGCGCGCGAGGTCAAGCACTACCTCTTTTGCCTCCGGTTGGGCGAGATCGATGGCCACGCTCTCTTTGCCCGCGTTGAAGCGCACGAAGTAGCTACTCTGGTCCGTGCGTCCTTCCTCGAGTTGCAGGTAGAAGGAGCGCGTTTCGTCCCCGTACACCGGCCGCTCGATTTTGATCACGCGCGCACCGAGATCGGCAAGCAGGCGCGTGCAGTATGGCCCTGCGAGCACGCGCGTAAAGTCGAGCACAGTGAGTCCGTCGAGCATTCCTGGTGTCATCCGGCCACTCCCTCCGGCGTGACGAATATTCGCGGCCGTGCGGAAAGAAAAGAAGTTTTTTTCATACCGGTGCCAGAATATACGAAAACAGTTTCGTCAGTGTCTTGTTGAAGGACAAAACGGGTCCGAGACGAACTATTTTGGAGAGCAAACGCAAGAGCGCAGCCCAACCAAGCCCTGCATTGCTATTTGTCACGCCAGGCACATCAGCGGGTTGAGTGGGTATGCCGACAGACTGTTGATTGTAGTAGTCGTCAGCCTGCTACGCGGCACGCGGACGGCACCAGCGCTTGCGAGTAAGCTATCCGGATGCCTGCTCTCGACTATGACTCCGTCGCAAACAACACCCGCCCGCTGTCCGAGCGCCTGAACCGCGAATGCACCTGCGTTACGCTCGACCGCG
>DAINPC010000283.1:0-2925 GCA_036743695.1 Solirubrobacteraceae bacterium
ATGGCCTTCTACGGCGCGATCGAGCAGCTGCTCACCGGATGGATCTTCGGTCTGCTGCCGCACGGCGAGGAGCACTTCGAGCGGGCCAAGTGGCTGGTGGTGGAGACGGTGTGCGGCGGCCTGGAGACGCGCGCGCCGGAGAAGGGAAGCGCCGCTTGAGCTCGCGCCGGGGAGCCGCCGCGGGCGCTGCGCGCCGGTTGGCGAGTAGTCGCGACCCCTGCGGGCAATAGACTGCCACGATGATGCAGAACGAGATGGTCAAGCGACTGATGTGGTCCGGTCTGCTCGCGGGCGCGAGCGCATTGGCGAGCATCGCCGCGACACGCGTGGCGGCAATCGTCTGGAGGCGGCTGTTCGACGAGGAGCCGCCGGAGTGAGCGCCTCATCTCCGCCGCCGCCGGGGGACCAATCAGGCGTCGGCCAGCGCGAGGGTCCGCCGCAGAACATCGCCACCGCGATCACCGAAGTCTCCGAGCGGGCCACTCTGCTGGTGCGCGAGGAGATCGAGCTTGCCAAGGCGGAGGTCAGCGAGAAGGCGACCAAGCTGCTCAAGGGCGCCGTGGTGGGCGTGGCCGCCGGGGTCTTCTTCCTGATGGCGTTGGTGTTCGCGCTGGTCGGGTGCGCGTGGCTGCTCTACTACTACCTGCCCGGCAGCGAATTCACCTATTTCTGGGGCTTCTTCGCGATGGCCGTGATCCTCGTGGCGCTCGGGGTGCTCGCCGGCCTGATCGCCGCCAAGGCCGTCAAACGGGGATCTCCGCCCGTGCCGAGCATGGCGATCGAGGAGGCGCGCAAGATCCGCGAGGCGGTGAGCCCGTCTGCGGGCGCGGACGGCGTTCAGCACCCAGCCGCCGCGCCGCAGCCGGCGTCCAGCCCCGGAGGTGAGCTCTGATGCCCCAGCGCTCGCCCGCCGAGATCCGCAGCTCGATCGAGAGCAACCGCATGGAGCTCGCCGTATCGGTCGAGCGCCTGCGCGGCGAGGTTACGCGCCTGACCGACTGGCGTGGCCATGTCGAGCGCCACCGCAGCGAAATCGTGGTTGGCGCGGCCGTCGTGGGCCTGTTCATCGGTACTCGCCTGCTGCGCCGCCGACGCCGGCGCTGATCAGGACAGCAACGAGCGCGGAAGCGCGCCCACTCCGATCAGCCCCGGTCCGGTGTAGGTGCCGATCACCGGTCCGACCTCGGAGGTGAACACGGGCTCGGAGTCAAAGATCTCGCGGCAGCGCTCGATCAGGCGCTGGGATTGCTCGCTGGCCTGGATGTGCTGCACCACCCAGCCGTCGGCGCCCGCGTCGTGCAGCTCCTGCGCGTAGGCGACCATGCGCTCGAACGCCCGTCCGGCGGTGCGCACCCGCTCGACCGGCACGATCTCATACTCCAGCGAGAGGATCGGCTTGATCTTCAAGGTGCCGCCCAGCCAGGCCTGCGCCTTGCCGACGCGCCCGCCGCGCCTGAGGTACTCCAGCGTGTCCAGGCAGAACCAGATGCGCAGCGCGCGGCGCGCCTCGCGCACACGCGCCGCCACGGCGTCCTTGTCCGCGCCCGCGCGGGCGGCCGCACAGGCCGCGAGCAGCAGCAGGCCGGTCCCGCCGCAGGCCGTTTCGCCGTCGATGACCTCGACGCGCTCGCCCAGGCCACGCTCGCTGAGCAGCCCGTGCGCCTGGCGGGCGGCCTCGCAGGTTCCGGAGATGCCGCCGGCCAGGTGGATCGAGACGACGTCATTGCCGGCGTCGATCAGCGGCTCCCACGCCTCGAGGAAGTCCCCGATCGAGGGCTGGGAGGTGATCGGCAGTTCCGGGTCCCTGCCCAGGCGCTCATAGAAGGCGTCGAAGCCCTCCATCGCCAGCTCCCGCTCGGGCCGGCCCTGCCAGCCGACGTAGAGGCTGACCTGGCGGATGCCCTGCTCATCGGCGAGCGCTCGGGGAATGTAGTGGGTGCTGTCGGTTGCGACCGCGACGGGAGCCATGCGGCGGCAGAAGCTACAGCAACGCCTGCGCGAGCTCCCCGGACTCGTACATCTCGGTGACGATGTCGCAGCCGCCGATCAGCTCTCCGCCGGCGAACAGCTGGGGAACGGTCGGCCAGTTGGAGATCGCGGACAGCTCCTGGCGGATGCGCGGGTCCGGCAGGATGTCCACGGCTGCGAACGGCGCGTCCAGCGCCTGCAGCATCGCCACGGTCCGGGCGGAGAAGCCGCAGGCGGGCGCCTCGGGCGTTCCCTTCATGAACAGGATCACCTTGTGCTCCGCGATCGCCTCGGCGATCGCGTCGCGGATCGGATTGGACTCGCCGCTGGGCTCGGGCTCGGGCGCGGCGGGCGGCTCGCTGCTCAACATCGGGATCGGCTCAAACTGGCTGCTGGACATGGCAGGCTCCTGGCTCAGTGGGTCTGGATCTTCGTCGGGGTCTGTGTCTTCAGCGCGAGGGCGTGGATCGCTCCGCCGATCTCCGCTCCGAAGACGTCGTAGACGAGGCGGTGCTGCTGGATGCGGCTGAGGCCCTCGAACGCCGTCGCTGTGACCGTCGCGCTGAAGTGGTCGCCGCCGCCGGTGTAGTCCTCGACCTCGGCGTGCGCTCCCGCGATCGCGGCCTCGATACGCTGTCTTATGTCCTCGGGAGAGGGCACCGTGCTCCTAGCGTAGAGGATCGCTGGGTAGTTCTAGGGCCCACCCACGCCAGGCTGCGCGGCCGCTATACTTTGGAAAGTCTTGGAGTCGTCCGACAGGAGCACAGCGATGATCGCAATCACCGACAAGGGCGCGGAGAAGGTGCACGAGTTCCTCGCCTCCCAGCAGGCCGACGTCAACGTGGCCGGGCTGCGCGTGGGTGTTCGCGGCGGGGGCTGCTCGGGCTTCCAGTACCAGCTGGCCTTCGACGAGCAGCGCGAGAAGGACGTCGTGTTCGAGAGCCACGGCCTGAAGCT
>DAINPC010000284.1:0-2917 GCA_036743695.1 Solirubrobacteraceae bacterium
TGATCCCGATGGAGCGCACGCACGAGTACCACGGCGTCTACCACGTGC
This sequence comes from Solirubrobacteraceae bacterium, assembly GCA_036743695.1. GTDB lineage: Bacteria > Actinomycetota > Thermoleophilia > Solirubrobacterales > Solirubrobacteraceae > Palsa-744. Next base: position 49 of record DAINPC010000284.1, read on the forward strand.
TCGGCGGGGCGCTCTCGCCGATCGACGGCGTGGACCCCGAGGACCTGAAGATCGCCGAGCTGTTCGCGCGCGTCGCCTCGCCGCAGGCCGCGATCAGGGAGGTCGTGCTGGCCACCAATCCCACCACCACCGGCGAGGCCACCGCGCTGCACATCGCCGAGGAGCTTCGTGCCCGCGCGCCCGGGGTCAGGGTGACGAGGCTGGCCAGCGGCCTGCCGGTGGGCTCGGACCTGGAGTACGCCGACGAGGTGACCCTCGGCAAGGCCTTCGCCGGCCGCCGCGCTGTGTAATCCTCGGGTGCATGCCCGGCCTGATCGTGATGAAGTTCGGCGGCACCTCGGTGGCCGACGCGGAGCGCATCAAGCGCGCCGCGCGGCGGATCGTGGACAAGCGCGAACACGGCCACCCCGTGGTGGCGGTGCTCTCCGCTCGCGGGAAGACCACGGATGAGCTGATCACGATGGCCCAGGAGGTCTCGGCGGCGCCGGACCCGCGCGAGATGGACATGCTGCTGTCCACCGGCGAGCGCATCTCCTGCGCGCTGTGCGCCATGGCGATCAACGACCTTGGGCACCGCGCGATCTCGCTGACGGGCTCCCAGGCGGGGATCGTGACCGACGAGTCGCACACCAAGGCGCTGATATTGGACGTGCGCGCCGAGCGCATCCGTGGCGCGTTGGCGGAGGACAACATCGTGCTGGTGGCCGGCTTCCAGGGCGTCTCGGAGAACGCCAGGAACGTCACCACGCTCGGCCGCGGCGGCTCGGACACCAGCGCCGTTGCTGTGGCCGCTGCGCTGGGAGCGGACGTCTGCGAGATCTACACGGACGTCGCCGGCGTCTACTCCGCCGACCCGCGGATCGTGCCCGACGCGCGCAAGCTGGCGACGGTGTCCTTCGAGGAGATGCTCGAGATGGCCGCCTCGGGAGCGGGCGTGCTGCAGCTGCGCGCGGTCGAGTACGCGCGCAACCACGGCGTGCGCATCCACTGCCGCTCGTCATTCGACGATCGGCCAGGTACGGTTGTGCTGGCAGAAGGAGAGACGATGGAGCAGCCCCTGATCACAGCCGTCACCCACTCGGTCGTCGAGGCCCGCGTGACGCTCACCGGCGTGCCCGATGCGCCCGGCGCCGCCGCGCGCATCTTTGGCGCGCTGGCGCAGGCCAACGTGAACGTGGACATGATCGTCCAGAACGAGCCCGCCTCCGCGGGCGGTCAGGCAGAGATCTCCTTCACCGTCCCCCGTGAGGATCTGCGTGTCGCGCGCGCTGCGCTCGAGCCGCTCGGCGGCGAGGCGTTCGCCGAGCTGAGCACGCACGAGGAGATGGGCAAGGTCTCGATCGTCGGCGCCGGAATGCGCTCGCACCCCGGGGTCGCCGCGAAGGTGTTCAGGGTGCTGGCCGAGGAAGGCGTGAACATCGACATGATCTCCACCTCCCCCATCAAGATCTCCTGCGTGATCGACCGCAGCAGCGTGGAGCTGGCCGTACAGGCCCTACACAGCGCCTTCGAGCTATCCGGCGAGGGCACCATCAGCGTGGAGGAGCCATTCCGCGCCAGCCCTGCCTCTTGAGGGCAATCTCGCCCCAGCCCTGTCTTTGAAGGGCGATCTGTCACAATTCCTACGCAACTCGCCACGTTTGGCCACTTTCAAGGACGATTGGACATGCGCACGGTAAGACGCCCACGTCGGTACGTCAGCAAGCAATGGCTCACGCTGCTGGCACCCGTTCTCCACTACAGCGCCTCCCGCGACGCGTACGTGCTGCGGGGCATCGGTCGCCGCTACGGACCCGTTCTGCGCCCCGACCGCCGCGTGACGCGCCGTCGGCGCGTCGACACTCCCGAGCGCCGCGCCAGCGCCACCTGACCAGCGCCGCCTGGCCCTCCTGGCCGGTTCACGCAGGGGCGTCGCGCAGCGGCGCGTGCCGTCTCGCTCAACCCTCCAGCGAGCGCTGCAGCTGCTCCAGCACCCGCACCACGCGCAGCCCGCTGTGGCCGTCCGAGCGCGGTGTGGCCCCGGTGCGTATGCACTCGATGAAGTGCTCGCACTCGATCCGCAGCGGCTCGAGGTTGGGGATGCGCGGGGAGAAGGTGTCGCCCGCGCGGGCGATGTACTCGCCCCATGAGCGCGTGTCCTCGTCAAAGCCCTTGTCGTAGATCGTGAGCTTGCCCTCGATCAGCATGTCGTCGAAGGTGGCCATCCGGCGCGAGCCCACCACGGTGAGGCGCCGCTCCTTGTGCGGGTCAAGCCAGGAGAGGTGCAGGTGCGCCACGATCCCCGAGGGGAAGCGCAGGTAGCAGAAGACCACGTCCTGGACGCCCTCGCGCACGTAGGAGGCGCCGTGCGCCAGGCACTCCACGGGCTCTTCGCCGATCAGGTGCAGGGCGACCGAGACATCGTGCGCGCCGAGGCTCCACAGCGCGTTCTCATCCGCCCGCAGCTTGCCCAGGTTGAGGCGGTTGCCGTAGATGTAGTAGAGCCCGCCGAGCTCATCGCCGTCGATCAGCTCCTTCAGGCGGGCCACCGCCGGGTGGTACTCCAGCAGGTGGCCGACCATCAGGATCCGTCCTGCGCCCGCCGCGGCGGCCACCGCGCGTTCGCCGTCGGCGGCGTTGGTGGCCAGCGGCTTCTCCACGAAGCAGTGCTTGCCCGCCTGCGCCACCGCCACGGCCAGCTCGGCGTGCGTGGGCACGGGGGTGGCCAGCACGACCGCGTCCAGCTCATCGTCGCCGAGCAGGTCCTCCAGGGCGTCCGTCGAGCGCGCGGCGGGGAACGACGGCTCGAGCTTCGCGCGCATCTGCTCGGAGGCATCGCACAGCCAGGCCAGCTCGCAGCCGGGGATCGAGGCCAGGTTGCGCGCGAGGT
>DAINPC010000285.1:0-491 GCA_036743695.1 Solirubrobacteraceae bacterium
TCTTCGCGGATCCGGTCTTCGCGGGCCTGCTGGCCGACCTGCGCCAGCCCGTGGAGTAGGCGCCCGGCGGGAGTGACCGCTGCCAGATGCGGCCACTCCCGTCGCGAGCGCTCCCCTGGCCCGCCGGACCGCGGTGCCGGCAGCCAAGCTCCTGCACGACGGGGCTGCGCCTCTAGGAGTTGTCCACCTTGTGGCCGCTCGGCGCAAGCACGTACCACGAAGCCCCGAAGCCCTTGACTCCCTGACCGTAGGCGTCGCCGGCGTCTCCGTCCTTGACGAAGTAGTACAGAGGGTGGCCCTTGTAGGTCACCTGTTTGGTCCCATCCGTGCGTGTGATCGTGCTCACGTCCACGGCGCTCGCGCTGCCCGCGACCTTTGGCTCGCCGTCCGTGGTAACGGGCGGCCACGCCTTTGCGCAGGGGCCGGAACAGCTCGAGGCGGAGCCCTTGTCGGCTTCGAACAGGTAGACCGTGAGGTGCTTGGGCCCCGCC
>DAINPC010000285.1:501-2911 GCA_036743695.1 Solirubrobacteraceae bacterium
CCCGCCGCGATGATTGTGCCGAGCTTGGCGTGCTTTGTGCTGATCATCACTCCAGCGGCCGTGGGGGTCGGGCTCGTGCTGGCCGCCGGTGCCGCCGGCGTGGTGGCGCTCGAGCTGGTGGCGCTCGAGCTCGTGCTGCTCGAGCCGCTGCTGCCACAACCGGCGATGAACAGAACAACGGTCGACGCGGCCATTGCGAGTGCGAAGGGGTGTCTCACTAATGCCTCCTGGTTCTCTTCGAGGGTGGGTTTGTGTGTCTGTGGCTCAGACGCCGCGACGCACAGAACCTTTCCCCGGACACGCACACCGCTCAGGCGCCCGAGCCGTGCTCAGCGTGGGCCCGGAGCCGGGTCCGGGCGCCTCGGGTCGTCCTCGCCGTTCCCTATCGTCAGGCGAGATGCGGATCCTCGTGGGGGTGCTCGGCGGAGCGCTCGTCCTGCTGATGCTGGCCGAGATCTTCGTCGCGTTCCTGCTGCCGCGGCGCGTGAAGCGCGACCCGAAGATCGTGCGCTCGGTGTTCGACTTCGCCTGGCGGCCGTGGCGCCGGCTGGCGCGCGCGCTGCCCGCCCAGGCGGCGGACACGATGCTCGGCGTCTACGGTCCGTTCGGCCTGCTGCTCAACCTCGTGCTGTGGGTGGCGATGATGATGCTCGGCTACGCCTGCCTGCAGTGGGCGGGCGGCTCGCATCTGGTGCCCGGGCACACGGTGGACTTCGGCAACGATCTGTACTTCAGTGCGGCGACCATGGCCGCCAGCGCCCCGGCGGGCCTCGGCGCCCACGGTACCTTCGCGCGCGTGGTGCAGGTGATCGACGCTGGCAGCGGGCTGGCGGTGATCGCGATCGTGATCGGCTACCTGCCCTCGCTCTATCAGGCGTTCTCGCGCCGCGAGGCGACCGTCTCGCAGCTGGATGCGCGCGCGGGATCGCCTCCCAGCGCGGGGCGCCTGGTGATCCGCTCGACCCAGCGCGACGGCTGGCCGGCGCTCAACCGCTACCTCAGCGGCTGGGAGACGTGGGTGGCGGAGCTGATGGAGACCCACCTGGCCTATCCGGTGCTGGCCTACTTCCGCTCCCAGCACGTCAACCAGAACTGGCTCTCGGCGATGTGCACGGTGCTGGACACGTGCGCCTTCACCGTCGCGGCGGCGCCTGCCGGGACGGTGGACTCGGCCCGCTTCACGTTCGCCATCGCCCGCCACGCGGTGGTGGACCTGAGCTACAGCTTCCACGTGCAGCCGGCCGCACCGGGCGTTGACCGCCTTCCGCAGGAGGACCTCGAGGAGCTGCTGCGCCAGCTGCACGCGGTGGGCGTCGAGCCGGACGCTGACTTGGACACGTTGAGGGCGCGCCTGGAGCGCATGCGCGCGCTGTATGAGCCCTACATCAGCGCGCTGGGCGAGCGCTTGGAGCTGGCGCTGCCGAGGTGGCTGGCGCCGGAGTCGCCGTCGGATAACTGGCTGACGACCCAATGGCACTGAGCCCGCGTGCGCGATCGGGCGCTGAGATCGATGACCATCTGCCGAGCTTTGCCCGCCAGCCTCCAGCCAGCGGGTGGCCGCGGCCGATACGGGGATCGGCGCCTCGTATCGCTCTTCTCGCCCTGTCCACGGGTTTCAGCCCCAGCGGGCGCGGGAATCCCACTTGTGATCCGCCAGGCAGGGGAGCGCGTACCCGGCGTCGAACGAGCACCCAAGGACCGCTCCCTCGAGGATAATTGACAACGCAACTATCGAGGCGTATAATTCCGACTCCAAGCATCGGATTAAGAAGGACGCCCATGTCAGACTCTGCCACAGACACAGCCATAACCCTAGACCCCGCTCCTGCCCCGCAGGATGCGGAGGCCACCGTCGAGCAGGTCACCGACGGCGAGACCGTCGCTGCTCCCGAGCGGCTCGACAGCCCAATCGAGCGCGTCGACCTCACGGCCGCTGAAACGTTCATCCCCGAGGCGGTTGACCAGTTGCTGGCGCACTCGCGGCGCTATCCCCTGCTCACCCCCGTGCAGGAGATCGACCTGGCCAAGCGCATCGAGCGCGGCGACCTGCACGCCAAGGAACTGATGGTCAACTCCAACCTGCGACTCGTCGCGTCAAACGCCCGTCGCTACCAGAATCAGGGCCTGCCGCTGGGCGATCTCGTCCAGGAGGGCATGCTCGGGCTGATCCGCGCCAGCGAGAAGTTCGATTGGCGCAAGGGCTTCCGCTTCTCCACCTACGCCACGCTGTGGATCCGTCAGGCCATCCAGCGCGGCCTGGAGAACTCCGGCCGCACGATCCGCCTGCCCGTCCACGTGGCGCAGCGCTCCCGTAAGGTCGGGCGCGTCGAGCGCGAGCTGTCGGTGCGTCTCGGCCGCGAGCCCACGCTCGAGGAGCTGGCCGAGGAGACCGGACTGCCGATCGAGCAGG
>DAINPC010000286.1:0-2902 GCA_036743695.1 Solirubrobacteraceae bacterium
GTTGACCTGGGCAAGCTAGGGTGCGCCGTTGGGATGAGCACCCCCGCCTCGCCACCGCCTGCCGCCGCCACCCTGATCGTCCGGGGAGCGCACGTGGCCCTCGACGGCGGGCCGCTTCTGATGGGCATCCTGAACGCCACTCCCGATTCGTTCTCAGACGCCGGGCGCTACCGGACGCTCGGCCAGCGCATCGATCGGGGCATGCAGCTGATCGCCGACGGAGCCGATCTGATCGACGTCGGCGGTGAGTCCGCCGCCACCGACACGCAGGCCGTGTCCGTCGAGGAGGAGATCGCGCGCGTGGTGCCCGTGATCGAGGGCCTGAGGAGCCGAGGCGCGACGTTGATCTCCGTGGACACCTACAAGCCGGACGTCGCGCGCGAGGCGATCGCCGCGGGGGCGAGCATCGTCAACGACATCAGCGGGCTGAGGGACCCGGCGCTCGCCGACGTGTGCGCCGCCCACGGCGCGGGCCTGGTGGTGATGCACAACCGCGGCGTGCCCAAGCAGCGGCTCGTGGACCCCGAGCGCTACGCCGACGTCGTGGAGGACGTCCTCGGATTCCTGGCCGAGCGCACGCGCCAGGCCGAACGGCACGGGATGTCGCCGCAGAGCCTGATCGTGGACCCCGGGCCCGACTTCTCAAAGACGCCCGCGCAGACCATCCAGGTGCTGCGCAACGTGCGCAGGATCGGCGAGCTGGGCTATCCCGTGCTGATGCCCATCTCCCGCAAGGACTTCATCGGAGCGCTGCTGCGCCGCCGTCCGCGCGCGCGGCTCGCCGGCACCCTCGCCGCGCTCGACCATGGCATGGCCGCGGGCGCCCACATCTTCCGCATCCACGACGTGGCCGCCGCCAAGCAGTTCATCGCCGCGCGCCTGGCGCTCGGACGGCGTCAAACGGCGGCCGCGCGATGACGTCCATGTAAGGCCCCGCCGGACCGCCGGGCGATGGCTCCGAGGCGGCCAGCCGACCCTCCGATTCGAGGCGCTGCCTGACCGCGAGCCCCACCTGATAGGCCATCGGCTCCAGCTGCGTCAGGGTCTGGTGCGCGTTCTGCAGCCTGCCGATGTCCACCTCCGCCATGCGCCCGATGCCCACGGCGCGATACACGTCGATCAACAGCCCCACGTCCACGCCGTAACCCGTCGAGAGCGGGAGTGAGCCGAGCAGTTTGCGAGACACCGCGAACTGGCCGCTCAGGGGTTGGCGAAAGCGGCACAGCGCAGGGTAGAAGCGCTCGAGCATGGGGCGGGCCATTTCCTCCGTGACGCGCCCGGCCTCGCCGGCGACGCGTCCGCGCTCGTCGCGGAACGGACGCGAGAACGCCGCCTTGACGAACTCAACGTCCGGGTTGGTCAGCAGGGCGCCGAGCAGGCCGACCACGTAGCTGCGCGAGAAGCCGTCCAGGTCGCCGTCGAAGTAGCACAGCAGATCTCCGCTCAGCACCGCCAGCGAGCGCCAGATGGCGTCGCCCTTGCCCCGCGCGGGACCGTGCTCGGCCATCAGCGAGGACTGATCGAACACCTCAGCGCCTCCCTGCGCGGCGATCGTGCGCGAGCCGTCCGTGGAGGCCGCGTCGAGCACCACGACCTGGTCGATCAGCCCATCCGCACGCATCGCCGCGAGCGTCTCCACGATCGCGCCGATCGTGGCAGCCTCGTTGAGCACGGGGATGCACACCGACACCGGCCTGCTGCGCGCGCGCAGCAGGCTCTCGGAGAAGTCGCTGGCCTGAAACGCTGGGGCGAGCTCTGGGTCGGCGCGGGACATCGACTGGCTCGACCCTAACAACCGATGCTCGCCCGCCGGCGCCCCTCCGACAGATCACAGCGCCCCAGCTGCTTGGCGCACCCTGCGGGCGGGCACTCATAGACTCATGGGCACGATGGGCACGCCAACCGACCGGATTCCCCTCGTGCCCCTGCGAGGCGGCTCGCAGATCCCCCAGCTGGGCTTCGGCGTCTTCCTGATACCGCCCGAGGAGACCGCCGAGGTGGTGGAGCGCGCGCTGGCCGCCGGATACCGCCACATTGACACCGCCGCCGCATATCGCAACGAGGCGGCCGTCGGCCAGGCCATCCGCGCCTCGGGGCTCGATCGCAGCGAGGTCTTCCTGACGACCAAGTGCTTCAACGACGACCACGGCCACGAGCAGGCCAGGCGTGCCTTTCACGCGAGCCTGCAACGGCTGGAGCTGGACTACGTCGACCTCTACCTGATCCACTGGCCCGTCCCCGCGCACAACCGCTACGTGGAGACCTGGAGAGCCTTCATCGAGCTGCGCGACGAGGGCCTGATCCGCGCCATCGGCGTATCCAACTTCCAGCCCGCCCATCTGGAGCGCATCATCGCCGCGACGGGCGAGGCCCCGGCCATCAACCAGGTGGAGCTGCACCCCTACCTCCAGCAGCACGGCCTGCGCCACGAGCACGAGCAGCTCGGCATCGTCACGGAGGCGTGGAGCCCGCTGGCGCGGGGCCTGGTGCTGGAAGACCCCGCCATCGTCCAGGCGGCCGAGGCGCACGGCAGAACGCCCGGGCAGGTCGTGATCCGCTGGCATCTGCAGCTCGGCAACGTCGTCATTCCGAAGTCGGTAACCCCCGAGCGCATCCAGCAGAACCTCGACGTCTTCGACTTCCAGCTGAGCGACGCCCAGATGGAGGCAATCGAGGAGCTGGACGCCGGGCGGCGCACCGGGCCCGATCCGGACACATTCGTCCGCCCCTGACGCCGGGCTGCGCCAATCGTTGAGGCGGGGTCAAGTCTCGGGCGCCGTCGGCCGATGCTTAGGTGTGCCGCCAGAGCAGCCATTCTTGTCCGACGAGGCGATGGCCCCCGCCGACTACGCCTCCGTGGCCGCTCTGCGCGAGCTGCCCGAGGCGCTGATCTTCGTGTTCG
>DAINPC010000287.1:0-1652 GCA_036743695.1 Solirubrobacteraceae bacterium
CGCGCGATCGCCGCGCCGATCCCGTGCGCCGCGCCCGTCACGGCGACGACGCGCCCGGCGATGGGGCGCATGAGCTGGGCCATGGCCGGAAGCTAGCCGATCGTGCCCGGTCCGGGCGCGGCATCTCGTGAGCACTGCGACAGGCTCTGGATTGGCACCGTCGGCGTGGTCGGTATTGGCGCTGGCGCCGGGGCCCGCGGGCGCTTACGGTGCAGCCGTGCTCCAGCCCTGTGATCTCGATCTGTCGCTGTCTGCCGCCGGCGCTGACGTGGCCGAGCGACTGCGGGCGTTTCTTGCCGAGGAGGTGCTTCCACGGTCGGCTGAGTTGGCGGTTGAGATGGACGGGCTCGCGGGTCCCGAGCCGTACCCGCCGCTCATGGCTGATCTTCGCGAGCAGGCGCGTCAAGCGGGACTCTGGAATCTGTTTCTTGCCCAGCGGGCGCACGGCGGCGGCCTGTCGCATGTGGACTACGGGCACCTGTGCGAGCTGATGGGCCACGACGAGTGGGCGCCGATGGTGTTCAACTGCCACTTCCCGGACACCGGCAACATGGAGGTCCTTCTCGAGAGGGGCGCACCCGCTCAGCGGACGCGTTGGCTCGATCCGCTGCTGAATGGCGCGGCCCGGAGCTGCTTCGCCCTGACCGAGCCCGAGGTGGCGAGCTCGGATCCCACGGGAATACGAACGGTCGCCCGGCGCGATGGCGATGGCTGGGAGATCGAGGGACGCAAGTGGTTCGTCACGGGGGCGGTGGGCGCATCGCTCTGTGTCCTGATGGCGCGCACGGACGAGCACGGCGACCGCCACAGGCGGCTCAGCGTGCTGCTCGTCCCGATGGACGCGCCGGGCGTCGAGATCGTTCGCCGGGTACCGGTCTTCGGACACGCGGGGGGGCCGGGTCATTGCGAACTGCGCTTCGACGGATGCAGGGTCGGGCCCGATTCGCTGCTCGGAGAGGTCGGCGACGGCTTCCAGATCGCCCAGGACCGGCTCGGGCCCGGCCGAATCCACCATTGCATGCGTCAGATCGGAGCTGCCGAGCGAGCTCTGCACCTGGCCACGAGCCGAGCCCGCGAGCGTCCGCACGGCGAGGGGACGCTCGCGGACACGCAGCTCGTTCGCCTGCACCTCGCCGAGGCGCGGATCGCGCTCGACGCGGGGCGGCTGTTGGTCCTGCGGGCGGCACGGACGATCGACCTCCACGGAAAGCGGGCTGCCTACCGCGACATCTCGATCGCGAAGGTGCACGTCGCGCGGATGATCCAGGACGTGGTCGACCGCGCGATTCAGGTGCACGGGGCGCTCGGCATGTCTGATGACTCCCCGCTCCCGCGGATGTGGGTGGTGGGACGGGCACTACGGATCGGCGACGGAGCCGACGAGGTGCACCTGCTCACCGTCGCCAAGCACGAGCTGCGGGCCAACGAGCGCGCGAGCGCGACGCTGCGGGCGACCGCAGGCTAGGACACAGCCGAGATGGCGCGGCGGATGGCGCCCGCGGCGCGCCTTGCCGAGGGTTCGGGCAGGGCGCCGTATCCGGCGAGGAGGCCTGGCGGGAGCGGCGGTCCGTGGAGCACATGCTCGCCCAGGCCGGACAGCCTGACGCGTGACTGAGCCGCAGCGCCGACCACCGCCTGCTCCTGGACCCCGG
>DAINPC010000287.1:1752-2874 GCA_036743695.1 Solirubrobacteraceae bacterium
CCGGGAGCGAGCACGCGGCTCACCGACCCGATCAACAGGCACGAGTCGGGCATGCGGCCCTGAAGCGCCGGAGGCCCTGGGCCGCCGTGGTAGAGGTCCGCGTTCGCGTCGCTCTCGAGGATGAGCCCTTGGTGGTCGCTCGCCCACTCCAGCAACGTGTCCGTGCGCTCAGGGGAGATGGGCACGCCGAGTGGGTAGTGGTGTGCCGGCTCGACCAGGGCGGCACAGCCCGGGCCGCGCGGCAGCTTGCTGAAGATGGCACCGTGACCATCGACGTCGAGCCAGGTGGTCGGCGGCCCGCTGCGTCGCAAGGCGCTCGCCAGCGAGGGATACGCAACGCGTGGGACGGCGATCCGCTTGAGCTCCAGAGCCTCGCGGATCAGTCCCACGGCGGACATCAGGCCCTCGCATACGACTATCGACTCCGGTCCCGCGATGACGCCCCGAGTCCTGGCCAGGTATGCGGCGAGCTCGACCCGCAGCTCGTGGATGCCGCGTGTGGAGCGGTATCCAAGGGCTCGATCGGGCAGGTCGTGCAGCGCCCCGGCGACCGCGCGACCCCACGCGGCGCGCGGGAAGGCGGACAGGTCGGTGATGTCAGGGTGAAGGTCCAGGCGCCACTTCGCCTGCTGCTTGGCCGGCGACCGCGGGCGACTCTTCGCGCTGACGCGTGTTCCCTCCCCCCGGCGGGCCGTCAAGAGGCCCTCGTGGCGCAGTTGCGCGTAGGCGTCGAGCACGACGTTGCGCGAGACGCCGAGCTCGGGCGCGAGCCGACGGCTCGGAGGCAGCAGTGCGCCGGCCGGCAGGCCTCCACGAGCGATGAGGTCGCGGAGCCCGGTCTGGAGCTGCTGGCTGAGCGGCGTGGCCGATCGTCGATCCAGCGCGATCGGGAGGATGAGATTGGCCCCAGGCATGGGCGATGAATTGGACCCTACCGCACGCGGACAGGGCGACTACGATCGGTGTCGCCGGCCAAAACGATCTGCCGAGGTGCAGCCATCCCGTTCGTCGACATTCGAGGTCAACGCATTCACTACGAGGACACCGGCGGCACCGGGCCGGTGCTCGCCTTCTCGCACGGGCTGCTGATGGACGCGTCGATGTGGGACGCCCAGGTCGAGG
>DAINPC010000288.1:0-2842 GCA_036743695.1 Solirubrobacteraceae bacterium
CGGTCGATGCGCGCGCCCAGGCCCGTGCTGTCCACCGTCAGCCCCACCTGCCCGGGGACCGTGCTCAGACCACTGGCGCTGGGCTGGACGGAGGCGTCGCGGGGGGCGCGGTTCACGCCCACGCGGATCTTGGCCGTGAGGCTGCGCACCGCCTGGTGGGAGTAGCTGACCACCAGCGGGATGTCGCGCTTGACGCTGCCCCCGAACAGGCCGCGCGCCGTGCGCGTCACGATCGATCCTTCGCGGCTGGCGCTCAGCGCCTGGTCGAGCATGTTGGCCACGTCAACGCTGAGGTGCGCCTGCTGCGCGCCCAGGGTCCACGTGTGCGAGCCCGAGCGCACGGTCACGTGCTGGTTCAGGCGCGCCACCAGGTCATGTTCGATCTTCGTGCGCGCGGCCGCCTCGCGCAGACCGCCCACGGGCACGCCGTCAACCTGGATGCCATTGGCGATCAGGTCGCGGCGGGAGTGGTCGTAGAAGTATGTCCCTGCCCCGAGCACCAGCACCACGACGGCGACGCCAAGCGTCACCAGTGGCACGACGCCGCGACGAGTCGCCGCACCGCGAGGACCTACCGAAGATGCGGCCATCTGAACCTCACGAGCTCGCCAAATACGAATGCCGACCATCCCAGTGTACCGTCCTTGCGCGCCGTGCACGCCGTCTTGCGGGGGCCCCACGAGCGCCGGCCACGCCGGGTGCTCGTGGGGCCAGCAAGCGCCTGCCACGCCGGGCGCCAAATCTGCTCTCGATGTAAATCTGGTTGACATGCCTGCGCACTTGTGTAAAGTGCAAGAGCCGCACGGACCCGACCAGAGGAGTTGCCGCCCGATGTCAGCCGCCCCAGGCGCCACGACCACGCCCGCGCAGTCCCCACAGCCCACCGCGGGCGATCCGGGTGCGCCGGCCACCTGGCACGACCCCAAGCGCTACGCGTGGCTGCTCGGGCTGCTGATCCCCACGCTGCCCTTCCTGACCTGGGGGCTGGTCCACGCGACCGGCGTGGCGGCCCTCTGGTTCTACGGGCCCCTCCTCGTCTTCGCCATCTTCCCGCTGCTCGACCTGGCCATCGGCATGGACGCGCGCAACCCGCCCGACAGCGTCATCAAGTGGCTGGAACAGGACCGCTACTACCGCTGGTGCACCTACGCGTACCTGCCCATCCAGTACGCGGGGCTGGTGTTCGCGTGCTGGCTGTGGTCAAGCGGTGCGCTCTCCACGCTCGACAGCGTCGGCCTGGCGCTGACCGTGGCGATGGTCAGCGGGATCGCTATCAACACCGCGCATGAGCTTGGTCACAAGCGCGCCAGCATCGAGCGCTGGCTGAGCAAGGTGGCGCTGGCGCAGAGCGGCTACGGGCATTTCTTCATCGAGCACAACCGCGGCCACCACGTCCGCGTGGCCACGCCCGAGGATCCCGCCAGCGCGCGCCTGGGGGAGACCTTCTACTCGTTCCTGCCCCGGACCGTGATCGGCAGCCTGCGCTCCGCGTGGGAGCTCGAGCGCGTCCGTCTCGCCCGGCTGGAGCGCTCACCGTGGAGCCTGCGCAACGACATCCTCGGTGCGTGGGCCATGAGCGTGGTGCTGTTCGGCACGCTGGTGGCGATCTTCGGCGTCGTCGTGCTGCCCTATCTGATGATCCAGGCCGTGATCGGCTTCTCGCTGCTGGAGGTGGTCAACTACCTCGAGCACTACGGGCTGCTCAGAGGAAAGCGCGAGGACGGGCGCTACGAGCGAACCCTCCCGGAGCACAGCTGGAACAGCAACAGCGCCGCCTCCAACGTGCTGCTCTACCACCTGCAGCGCCACTCCGACCACCACGCCAACCCGATCCGCCGCTACCAGGCGCTGCGCCACGTCGATGAGGCTCCGCAGCTGCCCACGGGCTATGCGGGCATGATCCTGCTGGCCGTGATCCCGCCCATCTGGCGGCGCACCATGGACCACCGCGTGCTCGCCCACTACCAGGGCGACCTCACGCGCGCGAACATCAAGCCCGGGCTCGGGGAGCGTGCGCTGCGCCGCTACCGCACCGCGTCATGAGCAGCCACCGCTGTCCCGCCTGCGGCTACGTCTACGACGAGCAGCTCGGCCACCCGCGCGAGGGCTTTCCGCCCGGGACCAGCTGGAGCGAGGTCCCGGACGACTGGGCCTGTCCGGACTGCGGCGTGCGCGACAAGGTCGATTTCGAGCCGGTCGACCCAGCCCCGGAGCAGTGATGGCCGGCGCCACCCAGACCATGCCCACCGGCGAGCGACGACGCCCATATGCGCTCGCCGCGCGCGAGCTCCTGCACACCACCCTGCTGGACGCCGCCCGCGAGGAGCTGCAGAGCCGGCGCTGGGCGGACATCACGATGGCCGACATAGCCCTGGCCGCCGGGGTGAGCAGGCAGACCCTCTACAACGAGTTCGGCTCGCGCGAGGTGTTTGCGCAGGTCCTGGTGATGCGCGAGGCCAACCGCTTCCTCGACTCCGTCGAGCAGGCCGTGACAGCCCATCTCGAGGACCCCGCCGCCGCGCTCGCGGCGGCATTCGACGTGTTCCTCACGGCAGCCGCCGAGAACCCGCTCGTGCGCACCATCGTCGGCGCAGGAGGCTCGGAGGAGCTGCTCGCGCTGTTCACCACCCAGGGCAAGCCACTGGTGGAGAGCGCGGTCGAGCGCGTGACGGCGGTGCTGCTCGCCGGCTGGCCGCTGGTCAAGGCGCAGGACGCCGAGCTCCTGAGCGAGTGCCTGGTCCGTCTGGCGATCAGCTATGCCGCGCTGCCCAAAGGCCCGGCGAGCATGACCGCCTCCTCAGTGGCCACGCTGCTCGGGCCCTACGTCGAGCGGCTCGTGGCC
>DAINPC010000289.1:0-2824 GCA_036743695.1 Solirubrobacteraceae bacterium
GAGCCGAGGCCAGGTCGTGCCCGAAGGGCTTCTCCACCACCACGCGCCCGCCGGCTAGCAGCTCGGCGCCGGCGAGTCCCTTGACAACCGTGGCGAACAGCGAGGGCGGGGTCTCCAGGTAGAAGACCCGGGTCTGCGCCCCGCCGAGGGCTGCCGCCAGGCGGCCGTATGTGTCCTGCGACTGGAAGTCCCCGCTCACATAGGAGAGTCGCGTCGCGAAGCGGGTGAAGATCTCATCGTCGATGCTCTCGCCGGCGGCCTGGATCGACTCACGGGCGTGCTCGCGCAGCCGCTGCACCGTCCAGTCCTCGACGGCCACGCCGATGATCGGGCAGTCGAGCAATCGGCGCCGCTCCAGCCGGTAGAGCGAGCGGAGCGTCATCTTCTTGGCGAGGTCGCCCGTGATGCCGAAGACCACCAGCGCGTCCGCGGCGGCCTGCCTGTGCTCGCCTTTCATCGTCTGACTCCTGACTTGTTGATCACATCGATTGCATGCCGCTCAGTTGACCAGCAAACGCACGATTGCAAACATGCCCACCACGACGATGATCGCGCGCAGCGCCGCGGGTGGCAGCCGGCGCCCGTAGCGCGCCCCCAGCTGAGCCCCGGCGATCGAGGCGACCGCGATGATCGCAGCGGGGATCCACTCGACGTGCGCGGCGAAGATGAAGTACACGCCGGCCACGCCGTTGACGAGGCCGGCCAGCACGTTCTTCAGGGCGTTGGTGCGCTGCAGGTCCTGAGCGAGCGCCACGCCCAGGATCGCGAGCAGCATGATCCCCTGGGCCGCGCCGAAGTAGCCGCCATAGATGCCCGTCAGATAGACCGCAACGGGCGTCAGGATGCTGCCCCTTCGCTCGAGGTCGATTTCCCGCGTGGCCAGCCACGCGGCCAGCCGCGGCTGCAGGACCGTGAGGATGAGTGCCGCCACGATGAACACCGGCACGATCGCCTTGAACGCCGAGGAGGGCAGCACCAGCAGCAGCACCGCCCCGGTGATCCCTCCGGCGATCGACATCGCCCCCAGTCGCAGGGCGCGGCGCGCCTGGCCGGCCAGCTCGCGGCGATAGCCGATCGCCCCCGAGACCGAGCCCGGCACCAGCCCGATCGTGTTCGACACGTTGGCCGTCACCGGCGGATAGCCGAACGCGAGCAGCACCGGGAAGGTGATCAGCGTGCCGCTGCCGACAACGGTGTTGATCGTGCCCGCCGCCAGCCCGGCGATAGCGATCGCGACGACCTCGCCGGGGCTCAACTCACGTCAACGTTCTGGGGCGGGACGGGCGGGATGGCCGGGCACCTCTAGGGTTGTTGCATGGACGTGGAGAAGGCTATCCGCACCCGTCGCACGCACAAGGCGTTCGGTGCCGAGGAGATCGATCCGGCGGTGCTGGACGAGCTGATCGAGCTGGCCAGGTGGGCGCCCAACCACCATCTGAGCAACCCCTGGCGCTTTCGTGTCCTGGGCGCGCGCACGCGCGAGCGGCTGACCGAGCTGGCCGAGGCGGAGAAGCCCGGATCGGCGGCCAAGCTGGCGCGCGCCCCCACGCTGATCGCGGTCAGCGCGCACCTGACCGGCGAGGCGGCACAGGATCGGGAGGACCTGTTCGCCACCGGCGTCGCCGCCTACCTGGTGCTGCTCGGCGCGCACGCACGCGGTCTCGCGGGCTACTGGCGCACGGTGGCGCTGCTGGACGGCGCCGCGGGGCGCGAGGCCCTGGGCCTCGCGCCCCAGGAGACGCCCGTGGGCGTGCTCTATCTCGGCTGGCCCGTGCAGGATCAGCGCGTGCCCGAGCGCGCCCCGCTGGCCGAGATCGTCACCTACCTGGAGTGAGTGGCGCTCGCGCGCTACGGTGGGCGCGTGTCGCCCCTCGCCCTGCCCGCCGCGGTGCCGGAGCGCGGCGCGTGAGCGTCCTGCGCGAAGCCGCTGCCACCCTGCGACCGGCCCCCGGCGACCGGCACGGTCCGCTGCCGCCGATGATGGTGGCGCTCACGTTCGTGACGGGCGTGGTGGACGCGGCGAGCTACCTGGAGCTCGGGCACGTGTTCGTCGCCAACATGACCGGCAACGTGGTGTTCCTCGGCTTCGCCCTGGCGGGCGCGGGTGGCCTCTCGATCGCCACCTCGCTCGCCGCCATCGTCTCGTTCCTGCTCGGCGCGTTCGCGGGCGGCTGGCTGGGCGGGCGCGTTGCCGAGCACCGCGGGCACCTGCTGCGCGCGGCCAGCGCGGCGCAGGCCGGGCTGATGAGCGTCTCGCTGATCGTCGCGCTGCTCGCATCCGAACCGCTTCACTCCGGCGCCCGCTACGCCCTGCTCGTCCCGCTGGCGCTGGCGATGGGCGTGCAGAACGCCGCCGCCCAGCGCCTTGCGATCCCCGAGCTGACCACCACCGTGCTCACCCGGACGCTCACCGGCCTGGCCTCCGAAGCCGGCTGGGCCGGTGGCCGGGGCTCGCAGCTGGGACGCCGGCTGGTCGCGGTGGCGGCGATGCTGCTCGGAGCCCTGACCGGTGGCCTGCTGGCCCTGCACGTGTCGGTTGCCGCCGCCCTGGCGGTCGCGGGGGCGGCGGTGCTCGCGGTGGGCGTCGCCGTCAACGTCCTGTCGCGCTCAAACGCCGCCTGGGTCCGCGCCTGAGCGCCCCAGGCGACAGAGCGAGCATCCCCGTCTACTTGACCGTGATCGTGCCTTCCATGCCCGCCTGGCGGTGCCCCGGGACCGAGCAGTAGAACTTGTAGGTCCCCGCCTTCAGGCTCAGCGACAGCGTCTTTGAGCCGCCCTGGAATGTGGGCGTCGATCCGACCACCGAGCCGGACGAGGATTCCAC
>DAINPC010000290.1:0-2804 GCA_036743695.1 Solirubrobacteraceae bacterium
GCGGCCCCTGCCCATCCCGCGGCGCAGGCGGTGCACGCGTCGCAGCTCCTCGACGGCCTCGTCCAGCCCGCCGAGCGCCCTGGAGGGCTGCTCGCCGAGCAGCAGCTCGGGCTCCAGGCGGTTGCGCACGAGCTCGCCTTCGATCGCGTCCACGCGCTGCGCGCTGGCGCCCGGGCGCGAGCTGACGACCCGCTCCAGGCGCTTGCCCCGGAACAGCAGCCCGACGCCGTCGTCCAGCGCCCAGCCGCCGGGCAGCGCGCCGCTGCGCACGTTGGCCAGCCAGACGGGCAGGCGCTCGGGCTCGCCGTCGGCGTGCACGGTCAGCGAGCCTTCCAGCAGGCCCAGCCCGGCCAGCGTTTCGGGAGGCCCGCTCGACCGCGTGACGCCGGCCTGAAACCAGCACATGGCGCCGGCGCTGAGGCCGGCGAGCACGATGCCCGCCTCCCACGCCTCCAGCAGCAGCTTGTCGAGGCCGTGGGCCTGCCAGATGGCGAGCAGGTTGCGCATGGAGCCGCCCCCGACGTAGACGATGTCCTGCTCGAAGACGATCTCCTGCAGCGAGCGCGTGGTCTCGCGCAGGCGGAACAGCGAGACGTGCTCGGGTGCGCAGGTGCGGTGGGCGAAGCGTGCCTTGAAAGCGTTGATCTGTGCGGTGGTGTCGCCGGAGGCGGTCGGCAGGAACAGGATGCGCGGCTCCTTGGCGCGGGCGAGCGACAGCACGAAGTCGTCCAGCAGCGGGTTGTTGGGCTCCATCGTGAAGCCGCCGCCGCCCATGGCGAAGATCAGCCGCTCATCGACCGGGACGGCGGGCCTGGCGCTCATGCTGCGACGGGCTCCTGCGCCGCGCGCGCGGGCGTGTGCGCGGCGCAGCCGGGAGCCGGCTCGCGCCGTCCGGCGCCGGGCGTCCCCAGGTAGGAGACGTCCAGGCGCCTCTCCAGGACCCGCCGGCCGTCGAGCTGCACCTCATAGGCGCTGCCGTCCGGGCGCGAGCTGACGACATGATCCAGATGCGTGCCGCGGAAGTGCAGCGCAACGCCGTCGTCGGCTGCGAAGCCGCCGCGCATGCCGTCGGCCACCGCGCGGTGATACTCCGCGCGCCGGGCGGGCTCGGCGTCGTAGTGGACGCAGTTGGAATACGGCAGCAGCCCCAACCCCCGCACCGGGCGGGGTGCGCCGTGGAACGCGCTGAGCGCCTGCTCGAACCAGCACAGCGACCCGGCGGAGGGACCGCACAGCACGATCCCGCGCCGCCACGCCTTGCGCAGGATGGCGTCCAGCCCGTGCGCGCGCCAGGCGCCGAGCATGCTGAGCACGTTGCCGCCGCCGACGTAGATCAGATCCTGCGCCAGCAGGTGGGTCGCCAGATCATCCTCGACGCCGCCGGTGCCCTGGTCGCGTCGGAACAGCGACACGTGGCTGGCCTCGCAGCCAGGTGAGAAGCGGCGGTAGAAGCGCACCACATAATGGTCTGCATCCCCGGATGCCGTCGGCAGGAAGCACACCCGCGGTCTGGCAGCGTCCACGAGCGAGAGCACGTAGTCGTCCAGCAGGGTGCCGTCCCTCTCCATCGAGAAGCCACCGCCTCCGAGGGCAACGATCTGTGGTGCTCGCGAAGGCATCGCTCACTTCCCTCGAGTCGTGTAGAGCGGACAACGCCCTCAACAGTGCCGCAGCGCGCGGCGGCGTGATATGGACCTGCGTCGGAGATCGCACGCGCGGCGATCGACATCCGCCCATATCGGCCCGGCGGCGCCTTGCGGCCACAGGCGGTCCCCGCGGGGCCGGACGGGGCTCGTAGAGTGTGCGCCGTGGCCCAGCAGAGCGATCGAGCGGCGAGCGCTTCCGCGGCCGGCGCGCGCGGCGATGGCCTGGCGATCTCGATTCACGGCGCGGTCAAGCGCTACGGCTCGATCGTGGCGGTCAACGGCCTCGACCTGGAGGTGGCGCTGGGCGTGTGCTTCGGGCTGCTGGGGCCGAACGGCGCGGGCAAGTCCACGACCATGCGGATGCTGACCGCGCAGGCGCTGGCGGACGAGGGAGAGATCTCGGTGCTCGGCTATCAGCTGCCGCGGGAATCCAAGCAGTCGCGCCTGGAGATGGGGGTGGTTCCGCAGCTGGACAACCTCGACGTGGAGCTCACCTGCCGCCAGATCCTGATGGTGTTCGCGCGCCTGTACCGCGTCCCGCGCTCCGAGCGCGCCGCGGCGATCGAGCGGGCGCTCGCGCTGGCCAACCTGGGTGTGCGCGCTGACACGATCGTGCGCGAGCTCTCGGGCGGGATGCGCCGTCGGCTGCTGGTGGCGCGCGGGCTGATTCACGAGCCTCGCCTGGTGCTGCTCGACGAGCCGACGGTGGGCCTTGACCCGCAGGTGCGCCAGGAGCTGTGGTCGTTGATCGACGGCCTGCGCGCGAGCGGCGTGACGGTCCTGATGAGCACCCACTACATCGAGGAGGCCGAGCGCCTGGCGGACACGGTGGCGGTGATGTCCAGTGGGCGCATCATCGCCCAGGGCACCCCCGCTGAGCTCGTGCGCGCGCACGCGGGCGAGCGGGTGCTCGAGGTGTACGGTCCGCCGGATCGGCTCGCGGAGGTGGGCGCGTTGGCGGCGAGCAACGGCTGGTCCAGCCGCCGCAGCGGCCCGGCGGTGGCGATCTTGCGCGCGGAGACCCTCGACGGCCTCGCGCCGGAGGGAGTGTTGCGCCCGGCCAACCTAGAGGACGCGTTCGTGGCGCTGACGGGCGAGGAGATCGAGTGAGACGCCCTGTGTCAACCTTTTTGTGCGAGGAGCGTGTTGAGGGCGTGG
>DAINPC010000291.1:0-2773 GCA_036743695.1 Solirubrobacteraceae bacterium
CGTCTGCAGCCGTTCGAGCAGGTTCTCGATGATGCGCGCGGTGGCACCCCAGATCAGGTGCTCCTCGACCACGAACGTGTCCGTCTCGAAGGTGATCCCGCGGCGCTCCATCCGCGTCCTGGTGCGCCCCGAGCGCAGCGCGGCGAGCGGCAGCTCGAGGACGGCGTCCACCTCCCGGGCGGACGGCCGCCACTGGAGGGCGGCGGGAATCGAGGCCACGAACGGGTGGATGACGTAGTTGGTCACGAACGTGGACGTGGGCGGGAGCTCGCCGAGCATCCGCACGTGGGCGCGCGCCAGCCCGATCTCCTCCTCAGCCTCGCGCAACGCCGTCGCCGACAGGTCGGCGTCCTCCGCGTCGCGACGGCCTCCGGGGAAGGAGATCTCGCCGGCGTGGCTGCGCAGATCGGCCCTGCGGCGCGTCAGAACGACGTGCGGCTCCCCGGCCTCAGCGGCCAGGAACAGCGGCACCAGCACCGCCGCCTGGATCTGCTGCTCGCCCTTGGATCGATCAGCGGGCGAGCGGGCGGCGACGGCCCGGTCGCGCGGGTCCGGTCGCTGCCCGGTCGTGCCGGCGGCGGACTCAGGCGGCCAGGTGAACGCGCTCAATGCGCTCCTGGAACATGACCTCGCCGTCCAGCGCGCGATGGACCGGGCACTTGGCCGCGATCACCTGCAGGCGCTCCACCCGATCGTCGGGGAGATCGTCCGGGAAGCGCATCACGAGCTGGAACTTGGTCGGACAGCCGCGCTCGGCGGGGCTGTACTCGACGTCCACCTCCACGTGCCCGATGTCCCATCCCTTGCGCGCCGCGTACATCTCCATGGTGATGGCCGTACAGGAGGCGAGGCTGACCGCGAGCAGCTCCCGCGGGTCCGGCCCCGCGTCTTCTCCGCCCGCGTCGACCGGCTCGTCGACGGTGAGCTGATGGTCGCGCACTTGAACCGTGTGCCTGAACGTCCCGGCATCGCGTCGCGCGGTGGCTTTCATCCTTGTGAGCCCGTGGGTCTCGGTCATGTCTTTCCCTTCAATCGCTCCGCCTTCCTACTTGGATCATGATACTCACCAGCGGGGCTAGGAAAGCGGATTGAACAGCAGCCCGGTGAGCAGCTTCGGGAAGAAGTAGGTGGACTTCGGGGGCATGTTCTCACCCGCGGCGGCAACTTCCCTGACCTGCTCCACGGGCGTGGGGCGCATCAGGAACGCGGCGTCGTACTCGCCCGAGGCGACCATCGCCAGCGCCTCCGCGGTGTCGCGCGCGTAGAACAGGCCGTTGAAGTGCGAGATGTCATCGTCGCTCAACCCGAGCGCGTTCTTGAGCAGCAATGTCTCCAAGACACCAGTGTCCAGTTCCCGGTAGGCCTGCGAGCGCCCTGGGAGCGCCGCGTCGGCGATCGCCTGGTCCTTGAGGATCAGGCGACGCGCACGGCCGTCGCGCCCGTCCACGAAGCCCAGCTGCAGCGGCCCCCGGCCGGGAGGCGGGGCGAGGTGCTCGCGAGAGACCTCCGTGATCTCGAAGTCGCGGGCGAGCGCCTGCTCGAGCGCCTCGCGGCGCTCGGCGTCGAGGCCCCTGACTAGGCGATGCGTGGGAAACACCGTCAGCCCGGGATCCTCCAGCGCGACAAGGCACATGAGGATGTAGCGGTGCTCGCCCTCGCCGCCCAGCTCCTCGGCGTAGGCGTGCATGGTCTCGTAGCGATGGTGGCCGTCCGCAATCAGCAGCTCCGCGTCGCTCGTGGCAGCCTGGACCGCCGCGATCACACGGGGGTCGGAGACGCGCCACAGGCGGTGGCGGGTGCTGTCCTGGTCTGTGACGTCGCCCCATGGCCGCTGCTCGGTCGCCGGCGCGAGCGCCTCCCAGGCGGCGCCGGCCGGGTCGGAGAACAGCGAGAAGATGGGGGAGACGTTCGCCCGCGTGGCCCTGGTGAGACGCAGCCGATCCTCCTTCGGGCCGGGGTGGGTGCGCTCGTGCGGACGCACGCGCCCGGGACCGTAGTCCTCGATCCGCACCCGGCAGAAGAAGCCGCGGCGCGTGCGCGAGAGCCCGTCCGGGCCGGTGTAGTCCTGAGCGTGGGCCCACAGTGCCGGCTCGCAGTCCCGGAGGAGCGCTCCCTGCAGCTGCCAGCTCTCGAACAGCTGGCCCGCCGATACATAGGGATCCCGCCCGCCCGGCTCGCCCTGGGGCAGATCAACCGCCACCACGTTGAAGGGCGAGCGCTCCAGCAGGGCCGCGCGCTGCGCCGAGTCGATCACGTCATACGGCGGGGCGACCACGTCCGCCAGGGGACCCACCACCGACGGGTCATAGTGCAGCGCGCGCAGCGGTTGGACGTCAGCCATGGCGGTGGCGGAGGCTAGCAGCGGGAGCCAGGTGGGCGAATGCCGGTCAGAGCACTACCCTTGGTTGCACGGGGCGTGGCGCAGCTTGGTAGCGCACCTGCTTTGGGAGCAGGGGGTCGCCGGTTCAAATCCGGCCGCCCCGATAAACGTGGGTGCTCTGATCGACAAGCGTGTGAAGCGCCTGACGCTCCTCGCCTGCATCATGGGCTCAGGAATCGCGCTGCTGGACGGTACGGTGGTAAATGTTGCGTTGCCCACGATCCAGCGCGCGCTCGGAGGCGGTCTGGCTGCGCAGCAGTGGGTGGTGAACGGGTATCTGCTCACGCTCGGCTCGCTGATTCTGATCGGCGGGTCGCTCGGGGATCTGTATGGCGAGCGACGGGTGTTCGCGCTCGGCGTGCCTGTCGTGATCGCGCTGAACAAGGTCGATCG
>DAINPC010000292.1:0-2769 GCA_036743695.1 Solirubrobacteraceae bacterium
CAGGCGCAGCTCGTGCTCGACCGACTCGGGCAGCAGCTGGCGATAGTTGGGGAACTGCCCGTCGATCAGTCGTGATGAGAGCACGATGTCGCCGAGCTCGAAGATCACCTGGTTCTGCCCGACGCTCACCGCCAGCGAGTCGCCGGGGGACTGCTGGGCGATCCGCACGAGCTCCTGCAGCGCGCGCGCTGGGACGTTCGCTTCGAGGCTTCCCTCCAGTGGGGGCTCCAGCGCGGTCTGCTTGACGCTGAGCCGGTAGGAGTCGGTGGCGACCATGCGCAGCTCCGGGCCGGACGCGGACATGAGGATGCCGGTGAGCACGGGGCGCGTCTCGTCGCGGGAGGCCGAGCGGGCGACGCGGGAGACGGTCTGCATGAACGCCTCCATGGGCAGCGACACACGGGTGTCGGGCGAGGGGCTTGGCAGGGTGGGGAAGTCCTCGGCGCGCAGGGTGCGCAGGTGGAAGGTGGTGGGACCGCAGATCAGCTCGATGTCCTGCTCGGCGCTGCGCAGCTCCATGGTGAGCTGCTCTGCCGAGAGCGAGCGGGCGACATCGAGCAGGAGCCTGGCCGGCAGCACGGCGGCGCCCGGGCGAGCGACGTCGGCCTCAAGCGGTACGCGCAGACCGATCTCCATGTCG
The DNA here is from genome assembly GCA_036743695.1 of Solirubrobacteraceae bacterium. GTDB lineage: Bacteria > Actinomycetota > Thermoleophilia > Solirubrobacterales > Solirubrobacteraceae > Palsa-744. The sequence goes on from DAINPC010000292.1 coordinate 641, forward strand.
GTGGCCAGCAGCTCCGGGGCTGCTTCGGGCTGGGCGGAGATCATGATGCCGGACAGCGCTTGGACAGCGCTACGCGTGGATGCGACACGAGCGGCGGTCTGCAGTTGGGCGAGGAGGTGGCTGGCGGAGAGGGATAGCTTCATGACTCTGATGTGAGAAAGGGATAGAAGTCAGTAGGGGCTATGGAGATGTGCATACGGCGCTGGTAGTGGGGATTCGCTATGTGAGACTGTGGATGGCGCTGTGGATTGCCGCGAGGAAGTCTCTCAGGCGACGCGGTCGCGCGCGCAGCGGGGCTCATGGCTGTGGACAGTCCAGTGCGCGACACAGCTTCTGCACAGACTCGAGGGAGGCCTCGTCGGAGGCGATTCGTGCGGAGGTGCGCCGGCAGGCGTGCATGACGGTGGTGTGGTCGCGACCGCCGAAGTGCCTGCCGATGGCGGGCAGCGACTCTCCGGTGAGCTCGCGAGCGAGATACATGGCGAGCTGGCGCGGCCAGGCGATCCTCTGGGTGCGCGCGGAGGAGAGCAGCTCCTGCGCGGAGAGGCCGAACAGCTCGCAGGTGGCCGCCTGGATCTCGCTGACGGTGCGGGCGCTGCGCCCGGGCTCGGCGGAGCGGGGATAGAGGCTTGCGAGTACCTCCTGGGCGAGCTCGGCGGTCAGCGGTCTGCCCGTGAGCGAGCTGAACGCGACGACGCGGATGAGGGCGCCCTCGAGCGCTCGGACGTTGCTGTGGACGCGTTCGGCGATCACGTGCAGAGGGGCCTCGTCGGTGAGCTGGATGTGGTCGTGGTCTGCGCGCTTGCGCAGGATGGCCAGCCGGGTGGAGAGGTCGGGGAGTGTGACGTCGGCGACCAGACCGGCCTGGAAGCGCTCGCGCAGGCGGTCCTCGAGCGCCTGGAGGTCGTGTGGCGGTCGGTCGGAGGTGAGCACGATCTGACGCCCTCCATCGTGGAGGGCGTTGAAGGTGTGGAAGAACTCCTCCTCCGTCTTGGTCTTGCGCTCGAGGAACTGCACGTCGTCCATCAGCAGTACGTCGACGTGGCGGAAACGGGCCTTGAAGTCCTCGGTGTGACCCTGGCTGAGCGCTCCGAGGAACTCGTTGGTGAACGACTCCCCGGTGGACCAGCGGACGCAGAGCTCGGGATTGTGGGAGAGCAGCAGGTTGGCGATCGAGCTGAGGAGATGGGTCTTGCCGACGCCGGGAGGGCCGCAGATGAAGAGCGGGTTGTACGCTTGCGCGGGCATCTCGGCCACGGTGAGGGCGGCCGCGTGGGCGAGCCGGTTGGAGTCGCCGATGACGAACTGGTCGAAGGTCAGCTTGGGGTTGGCCAGTGGCCCGCCGTGCGAGGAGAGCTCGGGCGCGCCGGGCGCTGGGGCGCGCCCGCGGGTGCGGCCGTGGACGGCACGGGGCGCTCCCGCGGTACGGCCCGTGGAGGGGCGCGCATCGGGTGGTGGGGTGGTCAGGCCGGAAGAGTCCTCCGCCAGGACGAGCTCCACGACCGCCTGGCCCCCGAGGACCAGCTCGGCGCTGGATTGGAGGATCGCGCCGAAGCGGTCCTGGATCCAGCGGCAGGCGTGCGGTGGCGCCCCGATCAGGAGGCGCTCACCGTCGAGCTCGAGCGCGCGCAGCGGCTCGAGCCAGAGGTGGTAGGTGGAGTCATCGACGGCCAGGGCGAGTTGCGCCTGCACCCGCGACCAGATGTCCTCGAGCTCGCGGCTCATGGCAGCGTTGATTGGCTCCTCTCCGGAAGCAGGTGATGAGAACTATTCGAAGGAGGGCCCGCGGAGGACCCGGTCCGGCGACTATATCCAACGACCCGCAGCAGTCTGGGCGGCTGCCCGCAATTGGCGGAAGAAATCAGCGGACCTCGAGCGGTCCTATACTCCAGGGCCGACCCGGCGATGGCCCCCGCGCCCACACAAATGCGTCTGTGCGTGCAGGATCATGACGGCGACGGGAGAATAGAGACCATGAAGCGCACCTACCAGCCAAAGAAACGCAAGCGGGCCCGCGCCCACGGGTTCCGTGCCCGCATGAGCTCGCGGGCGGGGCGGTTGACGCTGAAGCGCCGGCGCGACAAGCGCCGCAAGCGCCTCTCCGCCTGAGGGACTCTGGTGGCACGAAC
>DAINPC010000293.1:0-2742 GCA_036743695.1 Solirubrobacteraceae bacterium
GTGCCTTCGACCTCCTCGTGGCCGTCGTGGCCGACGAGCACGATCGTGTAGCCCTGCTCGGCGAAGCGAACGGCCTCGCGGTGCACCTTGGTCACGAGCGGGCAGGTCGCGTCGATCGTCCGCAGGCTCCGCGCCATCGCGCCCGCGCGCACGCTCGGAGCGACGCCGTGGGCGGAGAACACGCAGACGGCGCCCTCCGGCACTTCGGTCTGCTCGTCCACGAAGATCGCCCCGCGCTCGCGCAGCGTCTCGACCACGTGCTTGTTGTGGACTATCTCCTTGCGCACGTACACGGGCGCGCCGTGGATCTCCAGCGCACGTTCCACCGTCTGGACCGCACGATCCACGCCCGCGCAGTAGCCGCGGGGCGCCGCCAGCAGCAGCTTCTCGACCGTGTTGGGCACGGGTGTCATTGTAGGGGGCGTCCCGGTACGCTAAGCGTCGATGCCTCAGCGCCACCTCGACAGGCTGACTCCTGTGGACGCCTCCTTCCTGCATCAGGAGGGCCCCGACTCGCACATGCACATCGGCGGCCTGACGATCGTCGAAGGCCCGCCACCGGACATGGACGAGTTCCTGGAACAGATCCGGCGACGCCTGCACCTGGTCCCGCGCTACCGTCACAAGCTCGCCCACACCGCCCTGGACAGCGGGCGCCCGGTGTGGATCGACGACCCCAGCTTCAATCTCGAGTACCACATTCGCCACACCGCCCTGCCGGCGCCCGGCGGCTGGGAGCAGCTGCAGGACCTGACCGCGCGGATCTTCTCCCAGCAGCTGGACCGCTCCAAGCCGCTGTGGGAGATGTGGCTGATCGAGGGCTTGGAGGAGAACCGCTTCGCGCTGATCACGAAGACCCACCACTCGCTGATCGACGGCATCGCGGGCGTGGATCTGGCGACGGTGCTGTTCGACCTCTCTCCCGACCCGCCGCCGCTGCCGACCTCGGGCCGGCCGTGGCAGCCGCACACGGAACCCGGAACGGCGCACCTGCTTGCCGCGGGACTGCAGGGGGCCATGCGCACGGGGCTCACGCTGGCGGAGGGCGCCATGGACGCGCTGGCCCATCCCGAGCGGGCGCTGGCGCGCGCGCGCGAAGCTGCGGAGGGTGTCGGGGAGATCGTCTGGGCCGGGCTCAACCCCGCCCCGGAAACGCCGCTGAACGTCCCGATCGGGCCGCACCGGCGGTTTGTCGGCGTCGCCAGCCAGCTGGAAGACTTCAAGATCGTCAAGAACACGTTCGGCGGAACCGTCAACGACGTGGTCCTCGCCGTGGTCGCCGGAGCCCTGCGCTCGTTCCTGATCTCCCGCGGGCGGCGCACAGCGGGCGTGGAGATGCGGGCGCTGGTGCCCGTGTCCGTGCGCGCGGAAGACGATCGCGAGGGCGGCGGCAACCGGATCGTGGTGATGCGCGGCCCGCTGCCCGTCTACATATCCGATCCGCTCAACCGGCTGCGCTTCGTCTCAAACGCCATGGACGGGCTGAAGGAGTCCAAGCAGGCCCTCGGCGCAGAGATGATCGCGGGGGCGCAGAACTTCGCGCCGCCCACCATCCTCGCGCAGGCCTCGCGCCTGAACTTCTCCACGCGCCTGTTCAACCTGATCGTCACCAACGTCCCCGGCCCACAGTTCCCGCTCTACGTGCTCGGGCGCGAGATGCTCCAGGCGATACCCGTGGCGTTCCTGCCCGAAAACCACGCCCTGGCGATCGCCATCATGTCCTACAACGGGCAGATGAACTTCGGCCTGCTGGGCGACTTCGACGCCCTTCCGGACATCGACGTGATCGGCAAGAACATCGCCGCCGAACTCGCCAACCTGGTCTCACTCGCGCGCGAGTCCGCGCCCGCAGCGGTCTAGCCGCTCCGCCCGCCAGGAGCACAGTATTCGCGCCACCGACTCCTAGACGGACCCGTCGTCTTCCTATACGCTCGCCGAGACAGAGGGACAACTGCGAGGCTGGGCTGAGCAACGCCCGCGACCACCGCCGCTGTCTATGAGCGCAGCGGCGGAGGTCGCAGTCCTCGCGGAGCCGGTCAACCTCCGACCCACTGCTAATGCCACGGGCGGGATCTGTCGATAACCGCCGCGTGAGGTCTCGACTAATGCAGCGAAGCACTGACGAGCAGGGCTTTACCCTCATCGAGCTTCTGGTCGTCATCCTGATCATCGGCATCCTTGCCGCGATCGCCATTCCGTCGTTCCTCAGCCAGAAGAGCAAGGCAACCGACTCACAGGCGAAGGAGCTTGCGCGAACCGCCCAGACGACGGCGGCCACGTACTCGACCGATCAAAACGGCGATTACTTCGGCGTCACTTCGGCCAAGCTCAACGAAGTCGAGAAATCGATTCCGACCGCGGAATCGACGAAACAAGCCTGGCTGAGTGCGGCGGTAGCAACGCCTGCATCCTGCACGGCAGGCACATGCACCGGCTTCGAAGTGACCGCGCAGTCTACGAGCGGCGACACGTTCACGGTCAAGAGTGCCGCAGGCGTCATCACTCGAACATGCACACAGGTAGCCCCGAGCAAAGGCTGCCCCAGCGGTAGCTGGTGAGGCTCGCCGGATCAGGCCTTCCGACAGATGCCGAGATCGCTCTCTCGTCGTGCGCCCTTCGCCGGCACCCCGCCCCTTCACGACGCCCGCTTGGCGTCAAACCCCAATGTTTACGGGCGTGTTCGGAGCCCGCTCAGTAGCCGAGCGCGAACTTGGCGTCCTCGCTCATCCTCTCCGGCGACCA
>DAINPC010000294.1:0-2710 GCA_036743695.1 Solirubrobacteraceae bacterium
CCTGCGCCCCGTCAAGCCGCTACCCGCGCTCTACGACGCCTCGCCGCTGCGGCGCGAGCGGATCGAGGGAACGGATCTACTGGTCGTGCGCGAGCTGACCGGCGGCATCTACTTCGGCGAGAAGACGCGCACCGAGACCTCCGCCTCAGATGTCTGCTCCTACACCACCGAGGAGATCCAGCGCATCGCCCGCGTCGCCTTCGGTGCCGCCAGAGCCAAGGTCTCAAGCGTGGACAAGGCCAACGTGCTGGAGACCTCGCGGCTGTGGCGCGAGGTGGTCAGCGAGTTGCACGCGCGCGAGTTCCCCCACATCCAGCTCGAGCACGTGCTCGTGGACAACGCCGCCATGCAGCTCGTGTCCTCGCCGCGGCACTTCGACGTCATCCTCACCGAGAACATGTTTGGAGACATCCTCTCCGACGAGGCCGCCATGCTCACCGGCTCCATCGGAATGCTCCCCAGCGCCTCGCTCGGCGGCGATACCCGCTCGCCTGACGGCTCGCCGGGCACGGGCGGCCCGGGCATGTTCGAGCCCGTGCACGGCTCCGCGCCCGACATCGCCGGGCAGGGCGTCGCCAACCCGCTGGCCATGTTCCTCTCGGCTGCCATGCTGCTCCGGCACGGACTCGGCTTGGAAAGCGAGGCCGCGGCTGTAGAATCCGCCGTGCAGCGCGCGCTCGAGGAGGGCCTGCGCACCGCTGACCTGGGCGGTGAGGCGGGGACCGCTGAGGCCACGCAGGCAGTGCTCGCCCACCTCTAATAGGAGCCCAATGAACGTGGAGCCCACCGACCTCATCTGGATGAACGGAGATTTCGTCGCCTGGGAGGACGCCAAGATCCACGTCCTGACGCACGGCCTGCACTACGGAACGGGAGTGTTCGAGGGGGTGCGCTGCTATGACACCGAGCTCGGCCCCGCCGTGTTCCGCAACGCCGAGCACATGGAGCGGCTGCTGCGCTCGGCCGAGCTCTACTACATGTCCGTGCCCTACAGCGCCGAGGTCTTGCAGGCCGCCTCGCGCGAGCTGGTCGCGCGCAACGGCCTGCGCTCCTGCTACATCAGACCGATCGTCTACCGCGGCTACGGCAGCATGGGACTCAACCCCATGGACGCCCCCGTCGACGTCACGATCGCTTGCTGGGAGTGGGCCACCTATCTGGGCGAGGAGGGGATGCGCGACGGCATCCGCGCCAAGGTCTCCTCATGGCGGCGCATCAGCCCCGACTCGCTGATCCCGCACGCCAAGGCCTCGGGGCAGTACCTGAACAACGTGCTCGCCAAGATCGAGTCCATGAACGCCGGCTACCAGGAGGCGATCCTGCTCGACGACCACGGCCACGTGTGCGAGGGGACGGGCGAGAACATCTACATCCTCGCCGGCGGGGAGATCGTGACGCCCGGGCACCACAACTCGATCCTCGACGGGATCACGCGCCGCTCGATCATGCAGCTCGCCGCCGACCTCGGCTACACGGTCGTGGAGCGCAACATCGCGCGCGCCGAGCTCTACCTGGCCGACGAGGTGTTCATGTCCGGCACCGCCGCCGAGCTGGTGCCCGTGGTCGAGGTGGACGACCACAAGATCGGCTCCGGCAAGCCCGGCGATGTCACGCGGCTGCTCCAGGGCGCCTTCGGCGACGCGATCCACGGTCGCTCCGAGCGCTACCGCGAATGGCTCGACGTGGTGCCCGCGCCCGCCCTGAAGGCCCCCGCGGCCTAGGAGCCCGATGGCGGACATACAGCTATACGACGCCACCCTGCGCGACGGCATGGGCGGCGGCGGCCTGACCCTCACGGCCGAGGAGAAGCTGCGCGTCGTCCACGCCCTGGACGAGCTGGGCGTGCACATGATCGAGGCTGGCTTCCCCTCCTCGAACCCCAAGGAGCAGGAGCTCTTCGCGCTGCTCGCCGGCGAGCAGTTGAACGTCGCCCAAGTGGTCGCCTTCGGCATGACCCGCCGGCGTGAAACCGCCGCCGATCAGGACGATGGGCTGCGCGTGCTGGCGGACTGCTTCGCTCCCGTGTGCACGCTCGTGGGCAAGGCCTCCGTGCTGCACGTCGAGAAGGTGGTGCGCGTCACGCGCGAGGAGAACCTGGCGATGATCGCCGAGTCCGTCGCCTTCCTGGTGGCCACCGGCAAGCGTGTTCTATTCGACGCCGAGCACTTCTTCGACGGCTTCGCCCTCGACCCCGGCTACTCCCTGGACTGCCTGCGCGCCGCCGCCGGCGCGGGCGCCGAGCGCGTGGTCCTGTGCGACACCAACGGCGGCTCGCTGCCGCCGCAGATCCGCATCGCCTTCGCCGTCGTCTCCGAAGCGCTGCCGGGCGTCGCGCTCGGGATCCACACCCACGACGACTCGGGCTGCGCGGTCGCCAACACGCTCGCCGCGGTGGAATCCGGCGCCACGCAGGTGCAGGGGACCATCAACGGCATCGGCGAGCGCACCGGTAACGCCAACCTCGTCACCATCATCGCCGACCTGCAGCTGAAGATGGGCGTGGCGCTGCTGCCCACCGAGCGCCTCGCGCGGCTGACGGAGACCGCTCATCTGCTGGACGAGCTGCTCAACCGCTCGCCCAACCAGGCGCAGCCGTATGTGGGCAAGCACGCCTTCGCGCACAAGGCCGGGCTGCACGCCGCCGGTGTGCGCGCGGACGCACAGACCTTCGAGCACATCGACCCGACTGTGGTGGGCAACAGCCGCGATG
>DAINPC010000295.1:0-2673 GCA_036743695.1 Solirubrobacteraceae bacterium
CACTTCTGGGCGCTGTCGCTGCTGATGAAGGAGGAGTACCGCAAGGTCGGCGTGCCGATGCTTCCCGTGGTCCGGGGCGAGGATGAGACCCGCAGGCAGATCCTGCTCTACTCGGTGCTGCTCTACGCCGTCACACAGCTGCCCTTCTGCGCGGGCGGCTTCGGCGCGATCTACCTCGTCTCCTCGCTCGTGCTCGGGCTCGGCTTCATCGCCGGCGCGGTGCGCCTGTACCGCCGGGCCGACCGCGCCTCCGCGCTGCGCCTGTACCTGTTCTCGCTCGCCTACCTCGCGCTGCTGTTCTGCGCGATGGTCGCGGACACCCATCTATAGAATGCGCACCTGCCGATGATGACCCGCCGCCTCGCACGCAAGAACATCCGCACCGGCCTGATCGTGGCCGGGATCTGCATGTTCATGTTCGGCCTCACCTTCCTCGTGGCCGCCGTCTACGTCTCATGAGCCCGATCGATCCGGACGTGCCCCCCGCCGGCGAGGAGATCCACCTCCCCGGACCGACGATCCTTCCGGTGCTCACCGCGCTGGGGATCACCCTCCTGCTCGTGGGCGTGACCACCTTCATCGAGCTCACGATCATCGGCGGGCTCCTGACGGTCGGATGCGTCGTGCGCTGGATCAAAGACGCGCGGCGGGAAGTCGACCAGCTCCCGCTCGACGTGCACGGCGAGAGCTGACGCGAAACCACCTCGTGCCGGCGTGCGTCTCGGCCCCGGGACGCTGTACGGCGCGCTCTCGCGCCTAGAGCAATGGGGCCTTATCGCGACGCTGCTCTGCGGGGCGCGCGCCCCCGGCGACCCGTCAGCGGCGTACCCGCGCCAGGCCGTGGCGAGACGGGCGCGGTCCCCACCGCGCCCGGCCGCCGCGGCCAATGCCACCCCTACTCCCCCGGCAGGCATGGCGCCCTCTCACCCCACGGCCGCCTTGTCCGGCACCGAACATATCGCGCCATCCTCGGTCCAGCAGCGCACGACGTCGCGGACCGACAGGATGCCGACAGTCTCGGACCCGTCAAGAACGATCAGATGGCGAAAGCCGCCGCGCACCATCGCGCCGGCGGCCTCCTCCAGAGACCAGTCGGGCGCGGCGAACACGACATCGCGGGTGAGATGATCCGCCACCGACTCGCGATCGGGATCCTGACCTGCACCGATCGAGATCAGGATGTCGCGCTCGGTGATGATCCCGGGGCCGTGCCCTTCGGGATCCATCACAACCGCGGCGCCCACCTGCCGCTCGGACATCAGGCGGGCGACCGCCCGCAGCGTGTGTCCGGGCCCCACCGTGAGCACCATCCGACTCATGCCTTCGTGAACCTGCATCCTCACCTCCGGCTCTCTGTCAGATATCTCGTCGCGGTCGCACCGCGACCCTCAACTGCGCGGAAGACCGCTCGTCGAAGCGTTAGCAACTATTGCCTCAATCTAGTACGTGGGGACGCTGGCGTCAAGGTCCGAGCGGTCCGGGGACTGAGGCATTAGGATCACGCTCCCGATGGAGAGGATCGCCGCCGAGAACTTCCCCCGCGCCCGCCGGAGCTGGCGCCCGTGAGCAAACAGCGCTCGATCGGCGTGGCGCTCCTGGCGGCCCTGGTAGCCGTGGCGATCGGCGTGGTGCTCAGCTACGCGATCCACTGGTTCCCCGCTCAGGCCTCCAGCCAGGCGCGCAACACCGACCGCCTCTACCACGTCCTGGTGCTCGCCTCGATCCCGATCTTCGTGATCGTGGTCACGGTCATCCTGTACTCCGCCTGGCAGTTCCACATGAAGCCCGGCGAGGAGCTCAAGGACGGGCCGCCGATACACGGCAACACCCGCCTGGAGGTCTTCTGGACGGCCATTCCCACGGTCCTGCTGCTGGGGCTCGTGGGCTACTCCTTCGTCGTGCTGCACGAAAACGAGAAGAAGCCCGCCCGCGAGATCCAGATCGGCGTCACCGGACAGCAGTTCGCGTGGTCCTACCAGTACCCGCCGTCCGTCACCGGCAGCGCCCCGTTGAGCAGCGCGCAGCTCTACGTCCCCGAGGGGGAATCGGTCGACTTCGCCCTGCACAGCAAGGACGTGATCCACGCCTTCTGGATCCCCGCCTTCCGCCTGCAGGAGGACGTCGTGCCGGGGATCACCACCCACTACCGGGCCACGCCGGTGCGGCTCGGCACCTACCCGGTGGTGTGCAACCTGCTGTGCGGACTGGGGCACTCGCTGATGCGCTCGACCGTCCACGTGGTCACCAAGACACAGTTCCACGCCTGGATCAAGAGCCAGACCGCCGCAGGATCGAGCAGCACCGCGGGCGGCGCCACGACCGGCGGGACTACTGGATAATGTCCGGCGAGTCGATGACCGGTTCAAAGGGGACAAGCTGATGGCCGCCCGGCTGCGCGCTCCGGGCTTCTATCGCGCCGGCATCATGATGCTCGGCGGCGTCGCCTTCGCGACCGCGCTGACGTGGCTGATTCGCATGGCCACCGGTCACGCGACCTTCCACCACTACATCTCCGGCGACGCCATCCTCACGGTCTCGCTGATCGCGGTGCCGCTGGCCTTCCTGGTGGGGATCGGCGGCTTCGACTACTGGTTCTACTGGGCGGCCGGACGCGCCACGCGCCCGGAGGACCACTCCGGCCACGGCGCCTACAGCTGGAAGGACTACTTCCGC
>DAINPC010000296.1:0-1106 GCA_036743695.1 Solirubrobacteraceae bacterium
GCTCCTGGGCGAAGCTGCGCACCACGCGGATGCCCGACAGCGTCTCCTGCAGGTATGCGGTGATCGCGCCGATCGTCTCCCGTGTGCGCCGGAACGCGCCGGCGGAGACGATCCTGAACCACAGCGAGCCGGCGAGCAGCAGCGGCAGCACGCAGAAGGTGATGAGCGCCAGCTTCACGTCCAGGTAGAGCAGGATCCCCACGGTCCCCAGCAGCGTCAGCCCGGCCTGGAACAGCGTCACCACCGAGTCGGTGACCAGGCTGTCGAGCGCCTCCACGTCGTTGGTCATGCGCGAGATCAGCACGCCGGCGGGGCGGCTCTCGTAGAAGCCGATTGGCAGCGTCTGCAGGTGCGTGAAGATGCGGATGCGCAGATCCGCGAGCACGCGCTGGCCCACCCAGCCGACGAGGTAGGTCTGCAGGTAGGTCATCACCCACACCAGCACAGCGGAGAAGAGGAAGGCGACCACGACGAGCACGAGCGTGTTGGTGTCGTGGCGGTCGATGCCCTGATCGATGGCGGCCCGCGCCAGCAGCGGCGGCGCCAGCGACGCGCCGGTGCCGACGATCAGCGCCAGCATCATGGCCAGGGCCCGTGCGCGATAGGGCCCGATCAGGCTCAGCAGCCCGCGCAGGTTGCGCCCGCGGGTGCCGCGGCTGGCGCGCTCGCCGGTCCACTGAGCGCCGGGCCCCCTGCCCATCGCCGGGCTCACGGCCCGCCCCCTGATCGACCGCGGTGGCGGCTCACAGTCCGCTCACCTCGCGCTCGCGTGGCTTGCGCGTCAGGAAGATCTGCTCGGGCAGGCCCTTCTCCACGATCTCGCGGTAGAGCTCGGAGGCGTCCAGCAGTTCGTCGTGATCGCCGTGGGCGACGATGCGCCCGTGGTCCAGGACGACGATCTCATCGGCGAGCGAGATGGTGGACAGGCGGTGGGCGATCACGAACGTGGTGCGCCCCTCCATGGCCTCGTCGAGCGCCAGCTTGATGCTCTGCTCGGTGGAGGCGTCCACGGAGGAGGTGGCGTCGTCGAGGATCAGCACGCGGGGGTCGGCGAGCAGCGCGCGGGCGATTGCGATCCGCTGGCGCTGGCCGCCGGAGAGCGACAG
>DAINPC010000296.1:1206-2664 GCA_036743695.1 Solirubrobacteraceae bacterium
CGCGAGATCAGCGCCACGAGGCTGGTCTTGCCCGAGCCGGTGGCGCCGACCAGGGCGACGGTGCTGCCGGCGGGCACGTCGAGGTCGATGCCGCTGAGCACCGAGCGCGCCGGGCGCGGGCCGCGAGCGCCGTCGAGCGACAGCTCGCGGGGTGCGGCGTAGACGGCGCCGAAGTCGTCCTGTTCGTCGTAGCGCAGCGTCACACCGCGCATCTGCACGTGGCCGTTGCCGCTGGGAAGCGGCGGCGCGTCCGGCGGCTCGCTCAGGCGCGGCTCGCGGTCGAGCACCTGGAAGATGCGCGCTCCGGAGGCGGTGGCGCGCTGGGCCAGGCCGAGCGTCACGCCGAGCGAGCGCATTGGGCCGATGAGCATGTTCAGGTACAGGTAGAACTGGCTGAACTGGCCGAGGGTGAGGTGGGCGTGGATCACGCTGCGCCCTCCCAGCAGCAGCACGGCGGCGAGGCCGAGCTGGGGGAGGAAGCCGATCATCGGGTTGAACCTCGCCTCCAGGCGGGTGGCCACCATCGACTGGTCGAACACGCGCGAGACGCTGTGGCGGAAGCGCCCGAGCTGGTGGGGCTCGCGCGCGAAGGACTTGACGACGCGCACCCCGGAGATGTTCTCCTCGGCGTCCGCGGTCAGCTCGGCGATCCGCTGCTGGACCTCCTGGATGGCGGGGCGGGCGCTGCGGCCGTAGCGCTGGGAGATGACCACCACGAGCGGCACGGGCGCCATCGCGATCAGGCCCAGGCCGGGGTTGATGGCGATCATCGCCACCCCGGCAAGCGCCAGCGTGAGCGCGGACTGCAGGATGAACACGAGCCCGTAGCCGAGGAAGAAGCGCACCGCCTGCAGGTCCACGGTGGCGCGCGACATCAGCTGTCCGGTCTGCTGGCGGTCGAAGAAGCTCAGCTCCAGGCGTTGCAGGTGGCCGTAGATGAGCTTGCGCAGGTCGTACTCGATGCCGAGCGAGATCCGCCCGGCGATCATCCGCCGCATGTACGTCAGCGCCCAGCGCGCCAGCACCGCCGCGACGATCACCAGCGCCAGCACCAGCAGCGTGTGGCGGTCGTGGGCGCGCTGGGCGAGCTGATGGTGCTGCCCATGGGTGGTGCCCCGTCTGATCGCTTCCACGGCCAGACCGGTGATGTAGGGGAGTGCCACGGTCATGACCATCGCCAGGCTGGCCAGCGCCCAGGAGACGATCAGGCCGCGCTTGTAGGGGCGCAGGAAGCCGAGGAGTCGGTAGAAGGTACTCATAGTTGTACGGGCAACGATTATCGCATGAGCGGGTGGCGGGCAGCCGCCTGCGCGTGTGAGGCCATGCTCCTAAGCTTCCGTTCGTGTCCGAGACGCCGATCGTCCGGCCGAGCCGCGCCGGGCCGACGGGCCTGTGCGAGACGTGTGCGCACCGCCAGGAGGTGCGCAACACCCGCGGGTCGAGCTTCTCGCTGTGCCG
>DAINPC010000297.1:0-2660 GCA_036743695.1 Solirubrobacteraceae bacterium
TGCGCTTTGCACGCTGAGCGGGCGTCTGAGCAGCGACCGCGCTCACGCCTGGTCCGGGCCGAAGAGCGAGCGTGTCCGACACACTGGATACGTGCGCGAACTTGCGAGCGAGACCACTTTAGGCGCGCTCAGTGCGCGAGCGCGTGCTCCAGGAGCGGCGCGAGCTCCGCGGCGCTGAGCTGCCCGCCGGCGCCGCAGGCCCGGGCGGCGAGCAGCAGGCTGCCGCCCACGGGGGCCATCTCCACGGTGCCCACCTCGGCTTGGGGAGCGCATGCATGGACGGCCTGCGTGAGCGGCCCGACGAACAACGGGCCGGCCTTGAAGGCGCTGCCGATCAGCCCCACGGGGAAGGAGCCGGCGCCCTGGGCAGCGTCATCCGCCAGCCCAGTCTGGCGGATGACGGCGGCGACCTGCTCGCCCAGCTCGCGCGCGCCGCGCTGGAACAGCTCGCGCGCGACCGCGTCGCCGCGCTCGGCCAGCTTGGCCGTCTCGATGGCAAAGGCCGCGATCTCGCCCTTGGTGAGCGGCTTGGAGTAGACGCGGGCGGCGAGCGCCTCCACGCTGTCCATCCCGAAGAACGCGGGGGCGGCGTCGCTCAGCGCGGTCTGCGGGCCGGAGGACTCGCGGTCGCGCAGCGCGGCCTTGATCGACTGGACCCCGAGCCAGTAGCCCGAGCCCTCATCCCCCAGCAGGTGGCCCCACCCCCCCGCTCGCCACGCGCGCCCTCCGGGGCCGACGCCGAAGACGTTGGAGCCGGTGCCGGAGATCACCGCCACGCCGGGTCCGGCGCCCGTGGCGGTGGCCCACGCCCCGACCACATCGTTGACCACGATCCACGCGTCCCGGCCGGCCGCGCGCACGTGCTCGGCCACCGCGTCGGTGTTCGTTCCGGCGACTGCGAGCACGGCCGCGGCGAGTTGATCGGCGCCGACGGCGGCCTTGGCGATCGCCTCGTCGGCGGCGCCCAGCAGCGCCCGCACGGCTGCCTTGGCGCCGACGGCATCCTGGTTGCTGGGTCCCCCGTGCGCCAGGTGCAGGACGCGCGCTTGCAGGTCGAGGACCGCGGCGAGCGTCTTGGTGGCACCACCGTCGATCCCCATCACAAAGCGGGCGCCCGCGTGGGGGCCGGGATCTGTCAACGCCGCGGGCAGCGCCACGAGCGGGTCTCGCCTCATCGCGGGATCCTCCCAGGAATCCCCGGGTGGGGATAGGATCGGCTCAATGGCCAGCTCGGCGGTCTTCCCAGCGGCGCGGATGCGCACAGGCATGTATGAGTCCTTCTACCTGCGCGCCGTCTCCCCCGATGAGCCGGTGGGCGTGTGGATCCGTCACACGGTCCACAAGGCGCCCGGGCGCCCGGCCCGGGGATCGGTCTGGTGCGCCGTGTTCGACGCACGTCTGGGGCGACCGTTCATGCACAAGCTCACGAGCGAGCGGCTGACGGTTCCCGCGGGCGGCTGGATCGCCGTCGGCGAGAGCGCCCGGATGGGCCCCGGCGAGGCGGAGGGGAGCTGCGGCGAGGCGCGCTGGTCGCTGCGCTTTCACACCGAGGAGGCGGAGCTGGAGCACCTCTCCCCGCACTGGCTCTACCGGGCTCCGCTGCCGCGCACCAAGCTCACCAGCCCAGCGCCGGCCGCCAGTTTCGACGGCGTGCTGGAGCTGCCCGGACGGGACGCCATCGCGCTGCGCGGCTGGCGCGGCATGGTCGGGCACAACTGGGGCTCCGAGCACGCCGAGCGATGGATCTGGCTGCACGGGATCTGCTTCGAGCAGGATCCCGGGGCGTGGCTGGACGTGGCGCTGGGACGACTGAGGCTGGCCGGGCGGATGACCCCGTGGGTGGCAAACGGCGCGCTGTCCCTCGGCGGGCGGCGCTATCGCGTGGGCGGACTGGGAGCACGCGGACTGCGCGTGGCAGAGAGCGCGCAGGGCTGCGAGCTGCGGCTCGCGGGCGAGCGCGGCCTGACGGTGGAGGGCCGCGTGGGGGTCCCCGCGGAGACGGCGGCCGGCTGGCGCTACGCAGACCCCGACGGCGGCGAGCACGACGTGGTCAACTGCTCGATCGCCTCGGTGGAGCTGACGATCCGGACACCCGAGGGCGCGGCGCCGATCAGCCTGAGCAGCGCGCACGGCGGCGCCTATGAGCTGGGGATGCGCGAGCGCGACCACGGTGTGCCGATCGCCCCGTTCGCCGACGGCTGAGCGCGTCCTTAGGCGGGGCTTAAGCCTGGTCGGCAAGCTTTCCCGGAGGCGTTGGCGCGGTTTGGCGTCTGAGGCCAAGAGCCGGCCCAGGACGCCCAGCTTCAACAGCCCGCCGAACTGATGACAGCGACAAGACGAAACACCAAGCGGACGGTGATGCTGGGCATCGCCGTCGCGGCGGTGCTCGCGGGCGTGAGCGTGGCGATCCTCACCTCGAGCGCACACAAGCACGCGCACGTCAGCCTCACGGCCGCGGTGCGCGTGGCCAGGCGTGGAGATCTGGCCGCCGCGGGCCGCTACCTGGGTCTGAGCGCGAAGCAGCTGCGCCGCGAGCTGCGGGCGGGCAAGACGCTCGCCGGCCTCGCGCGGGCGAGCAGCGGCCGCTCGTCGGCGGGCCTCGTGGATGTGCTGGTGAGCGCGAAAACCGCCAGGCTCGACGCGGCCGTGGCCACGGGAAG
>DAINPC010000298.1:0-2648 GCA_036743695.1 Solirubrobacteraceae bacterium
GGTGAGGGAGCGCTCGAGTGAGCACTCAAGAGTCTCTTGCCTCCCCCCTCCTCCGTCAGCCGCTGCTGAGCGACGAGGACCACGCGCGCTCGCACGACCGTTCGCGTGTCCATCACGCCCGCCGCCACGACAAGCGCTGGCGGCTGCTGTGGCTGCTCGTCGGGCCGGGGATCCTCGCGATGCTCGGCGAGAACGACGGGCCGAGCATGATCGCCTACGCATCCGACGGGGCGCAGTACGGGCTCGGGTTCTTCGTGCCGTTCATCCCGGTGCTGTTCGCGATGGCGTTCGTATGCCAGGAGATGTGCATGCGCGTCGGCGCGGTGACCCACCGTGGCTATGGCGAGCTCGTCCTGCAGCGCTACGGGAAGGCCTGGGGCTGGTTCGGAGCCGGCGATCTGACCCTCACGAACCTGGTCACCCTCGTCGCCGAGTTCGTCTCCATCCGCGTCGGGCTGGCCTACTTCCACCTCGGCTCCGGCGTGGCCGTGGCGCTCGGGCTGGTGCTGGTAGCGTTCACGCTGAGCGGCGGGCGCTACTGGCGCTGGGAGCGCATCGTGCTCGGTATGGCGCTCTTCAACGGCCTCTTCCTGCTCGCGGCGATCCTCGTGAAGCCCGATATCGCGGCGGTCGCGAGCTCGTTGAGCTTCACGCCCTTCCCCGGCGGGAGCTTCAACACGCTGCTGCTGCTGCTGGCCTCGACGATCGGGGCGACGGTGACACCGTGGATGATCTTCTTCCAGCAGAGCGCCTCAGCGGACAAGGGCATGACCCCCAGCGACATCAAGCACGGCCGCTACGACACCGCGGTCGGCGCGGTTCTTGCGGCGATCTTCGGTGTCGGGGCGCTGATCGCCGGGGCAGCGCTGCTCAGCCACAATGGCTCGGGCATCCAGGGGTTCGCCGGCGCAGGGTTTCCCGAGGCGCTCAAGCACGTCGCGGGCGGCGCGGCCGGAACCGTGTTCGCGCTGGGGCTCGTCGAGGCGGGAGCGGTGGCCATCCTCACGATCTCCGCCAGCACCGCCTACGCGGCCGGAGAATGCGTCGGCGCGTCCCACAGCTTCAACACCTCTCCGCGCAACGCTGCCGTCTTCTACGCCGCGAACATCGGTGTGGCGCTGCTCGCCGCGGTGGTGATCCTGATCCCGGGCGCACCGTTGCTGTCGATCGCGCTCAACGCGAATGTCCTGGCCACCGTGCTCCTCCCGGTCAGCCTCGTCTTCATGGTGATGCTCGCCAACGACAGGGGTCTGATGGGCGAGTGGGTGAACCGGCGCTCGACGAACGCGCTCGGAGTCGCGGTCATCGCGTTCGTCTCGATCTGCGGCGCGGCATACGGCATCGACTCCTTCCTGCAGACCGTCCATCTCGTCGGGTCATGAAGACGGAACCCCCAACGACCAATGGCGTCGATCAAGGCTCCTTCATCAACGAGCGGAACCTCCAGTGGCAGGAGCGCTTTGAGGACGAGCTGATCATGCACCTCGAGCGCGACCAGTTCGTGGCTGAGACCTCCCGGCCAGTCCCGCGTGCCACACTCGGCCCGCGCGCCACAGCCGGCCTCTGGGCGCTGCGAGTCTTCGTCGTCCTCGTCAGCCTGATGGTGATCTACACCTTCATCGACCAGCTCCACTGAGGAGCGCCCCTCATACCGGGATCCAGGGCTCGTGCCAGCCGCCCAAGCCCGCCGTCAGCTCCGCCGCTGCGGACGGGCCCCACGAGCCCTTTGCATACGGGTGCGCGACCGGCGGCGCATCGAGCAGCGGCTGCAGGATGCGCCAGCACGCCTCCACGCTGTCCTCCCGGGTGAAGTGGGTGCTGTCCCCTTGGAGCGCCGCGTGCAGCAGTACCTCATAGGGCGTCGCGCCCTCCCCGCCCTCCTGGGCGAACTCCATGTCGAGCTCGATCGCCTGTGGCCCGGCCTTGTCGGCGCGCTGTGCGTCGAGGACGATGCGCACGCCGGTCGCGGGGTCGATCTTGACCACGACCTGGCTCGGCTGGGGCCGGCGGTGTGAGGAGGCCACGAAGCCGAGCCGCGGCGGGTGCTTGAAGACCAGGCGCAGCTCCGTCTGGGTCACCGGGAGCTGCTTGCCGGTGCGGATGAAGAAGGGCACCCCGGCCCAGCGCCAATTGTCGATCTCCAGGCGCAGCGCCGCGTAGGTCTCGGTGATCGAGTCCGGTGCGACGCCGTCGATCTCGCGGTAGCCCGCGTACTGCCCGCGCACGTAGTGGGTTGGATCGGCGTTGGCGGTGGCCCGGAAGACGGCGAACTTGGCGTCCTTGATCGTGTCGGGATCGTTGCCCGCCGGCGGCTCCATCGCGGCCGCGGCCAGGAACTGCAGCAGGTGGTTGACAACCACGTCGCGCAGCGCGCCGACGGGGTCGTAGAAATGACCGCGATCCTCCACGCCGAAGGCCTCGGCCATCGTGATCTGCACGCTGGCCAGGTAGTTGCGGTTCCACACCGGCTCGAGCATCGTGTTGGCGAACCGGAGGTAGAGGATCTCCTCGAGCCCCATCTTGCCGAGGAAGTGGTCGATCCGGTACAGCTGGGGCTCCTGGAGGTAGCGGTGCAGCTCAGCCGAGAGCGCTCGAGCCGAGGCCAGGTCGTGCCCGAAGGGCTTCTCCACCACCACGCGCCCGCCGGC
>DAINPC010000299.1:0-2631 GCA_036743695.1 Solirubrobacteraceae bacterium
TCAAGCAGAAGGTGCTCGCAGCCCACGCGGCCGGCCTGACCGACGTGATCCTGCCCGAGCGCAACCGGGGCGACCTGGACGACATCCCCGAGGAGGTCCGCGAGCAGATGACCTTCCATCCCGTGATGACCGTCCAGGAGGTCCTCGACCGCGCTCTGGAGCCCGCTCGCGATGTCGCGCACGTCGCGTAGATGTGAGCCGGTGCCCGTGGAGGTCCGCGAGACCGCGGACCTCCTCGAGCGGCGCTGGCAGCTGTCCATCATCTACGCCGCCCTCTCCGGGGCGCTGCGCTTCAACGAATTCGCCCAGGCCGTCGCCGGCATCTCGCCGCGGATGCTCGCCGAGCGCCTGCGCGACCTGGAGGCCGCCGGGCTGGTGCAGCGCACCGTCATCCCCTCCAGTCCTCCGACCGTCGAGTACCGGCTGACCGCACGCGGGCGCAAGCTCGGCCCGCTGATCGAGGCCATGCGCGAGTATTCGCGCGAGCCGCTCTAGCCGCACGCCGGACTCCTACCCGGGCGCTGCGCGAGCGCTCTGGCCCGCTCCCCGCCCGCTCCTACACCACCGTCTCGGGGCTGCTCAGACCCACCAGCTGCCCGCCCGCGCACTGCGCCGCGCTCACGTCCGCACGCGGGTTGCGGATGCCCGCCAGTCCCACCAGACCGCCGAGGCCCACCAGCGCCGCGGCAATGGCGAGGCCCAGGTGGAAGCTGTGCAGCGAGGCCTGTTCGGCCGCCGTGCTGAGCGCGCGCGCCTGACCCGCCGGCAGCAGGTGGACGTCCGGGCGCCCGAGCGGCAGGCGCTTGGCCTCGCGGACAGCCGCCCGCGCCGCGCTGCCCAGCGTTGTCCCCCCCAGACGCCCATCGAGCGCCGAGCCGAACGACGAGGCGACCGCCGCGCCCACAGCCGCCGTGCCCAGCAGCCCCGCCACGCGCGCGATCGCGTTGTTCACGCCCGAGGCCACGCCCGCCTGCCTGTCCGCCCCCGCCAGCACCGCCGCGGTGAGCGGCGCCACCGTCATCGACAGCCCCAGCGCGAACACCAGCAGTCCCGGCAGCACGTCCGTCGCGTAGTCAACGCGGACGCCCACGCGCTGCTTCAGCAGCAGCAGCCCGGCCGCCGCCACCAGCGGGCCTGCCGCCATGAACACGCGCGGCCCCAAGCGGTCCGCCAAAGCGCCGAAGCGCCGCGAGAGCACGAACATGACCACCGTCACCGGCAGGATCGCCAGGCCGCTCTGAAGCGGTGAGTAGCCGCCGATCTGCTGCAGGAACAGGATCAGGAAGAAAAACAGGATCGCCAAGCCCGCATACATGGAAAACGTCTCAATGTTGCCCGCCGAGAAGTTGCGCCTGCGGAACAGGCCCAGCGGGAGCATCGGCTCGCGTGTGCGCGACTCCCACCACGTGAACGCCATCAGCAGCACAGCACCAGCAATCAGGGGACCGAAGACCCCTGCGCTCCCCCACCCCAGCCGCGGCTGCTCGATCAGCGCGAACACCGGCCCACCCAGTCCCGCCGCACAGAGGACCGCCCCGGGGACGTCCACGCGTCGGGCACCCGCCCGGCGGGGAGCCGCCCGCGGGATCGCCAGCAGGATCAACGCCACGCAGCCCGCCGCCAGCGGCAGGTTCACCAGGAAGATCCAGCGCCAGGAAGCGATCGCCAGCAGCTCCCCGCCCGCCAGCGGACCGAGCACGCCGGCGATCGCGCCCCACGCCGTCCAGCTGCCAATCGCAGCTCCGCGCTCGGCCTCCGGGAACGTGTTGACGATCACCGCCAGCGAGCTCGGCACCAGCAACGCGCCCGCCACCCCCTGCACGGCCCGCGCCGCCACCAGCACGCCGATGCTCGGCGACACTGCGCACGCCAGCGACGCAGCCCCGAAGCCCGCCACGCCCAGTGCGAAGATCCGGCGCTCGCCGTACAGGTCGCCCAGCGAGCCGCCGATCAGGATCAGCGAGCCGAGCGTCAGCAGATAGCCGTTGAGCACCCACTGCTGCGCCGCCAGCCCGCCTCCGAGAGCGCGCTGGATCGTGGGCAGCGCTACGTTCACCACCGTACCGTCCAGCAGCACGATCCCCGAGCCCATGATGCACGCGATCAGCGTCAGGCGCTTGACCGACGCGTCACCACGGGCGGTCATCGAGGGCCGATCAGTCCGATCTGCGCAGCGCCGAGCCGTCCACCTGCGCGAGGGCCGTGTAGCCGCTGAGCGCCAGCGTGAGGTGGAGCTCGGCCAGCAGGCAGCGCAGCACGTGCTCCACGCCCGCCTGCCCGTCCAGGCCCAGGCCCCACACGAACGGACGGCCGAGGCACACCGCGTCCGCACCCAGCGCCAGCCCCTTCAGCACGTCCGCGCCCGTGCGGATGCCGCTGTCGAATGGCACCGTGAAGTCGCTGCCAACCGCCTCGCGCGCCGCCGGGAGGGCGTCCAGGGCCGCGATCACACCGTCCACCTGCTCCACCACCGAGATCGGCAGCTTCGGCCTCTCGCCGCCCAGGCCGCGCCCGTAGATCTCGTACTGGAAGCTCGCAAACAGCTGCTCCCGCGCCACCTGCTCGATGTGGCTCATGCCCAGACCCTAGCGCCGCGGCGGTGCGCTCAGCCCAGGACGAGCTCTGCGGCGG